>CAYFVP010000040.1:0-65424 GCA_964346655.1 uncultured Thermoplasmatales archaeon | reverse complement strand
AGGAAATAAAATTTGTGAAAAGATTATTGACTGTTTAGTTGATACCTTTGGTACATCTACCATTGATACCATTGGAAAAAATCGAAAAAAGTGAACTTAAAATTCACTGTTTAGAATGTTTTTTTAACTGTATCTAAAATACGGGATTATCGTAATCTTTATTTGAGTTATAACAAACTTAAGATTATCATATTTACATTGATACAGTTGCTATTTTCAACATTTATTTTTACGTTTATCTATCTTTATAATATCAGTAGAGACACAATATATATTCAATGAAACTAGTATATGACATAAGTTCTTGGAAATTCTGAAAAGAAAGAAATCTTTTATTTCTCAATCATTTGGATTAATACTCATCCAAAAACTTTTGTCACTTACTAAACTATCAGAACCTTTATTACCTATATCTTTTACTACCTTTTCTAATTCAGTGAATTAATGTTTTATTGAATTATACTCTACTGTTGAAGTCTCTCATTCAAGATTCACCTATGTATTAGAAATATTGCTTAGATTTTATAGGGACTTTTTTTAATTATTTTATAGCAAATAGCACTTGTCATAACTGAAATCTTGAGTTCAGCTTTTTTCTATGCTGCTCTATCATATATTTACTACATAAAACTTTACAATTAAGTGTGTGTCTTTGTAATTTTAGTAACATTATATAGTTATTAAATTTTAGTTATAGTGAAAATACACTAAGATGTAAGAGTATAATGCTCTCTACTGCAAATACAATTTTGATGTCTATCTAATTTTGTTTTCAACCTATACTCTGGCTTTCTCAATTTCCACTAATAATTCTTTCTCTTTAACTGGCCCATAATGCATATAGGAAATATATCCTTCCACATCTATAATAAAAGTCGTTGGTATTCCTAATATATCATATTTATCCGCTACATCTTCCGATGCATTATTAAAAGTAAATATCCACTCAGCATTATATTCTTGTTTGAATTCTATTAAATCCTCTTTTGACTCATTTTCATCTGTATCGATAGAGATTATAATAATATCATCACTATGTTTTTCATGGACTGAAACCAAATCAGGCATTTCGTTCTTACAAGGAAGACACCATGTAGCCATAAAATTAATAAGGACAACCTTCCCCAAATAATTTGATAAAGTAAAGATGTTATCCTCAATATCAGTTACAATAAAGTCAAACGCCTTCCTTTTAGTTTGCTCTTCTTCAACACAACCAGAGATTAACGATATTAATATCATAACTAAAATCAAGACATGTTGAGTTCTCATTTTGATTTTACCACCTTTTTTTCTTAAATCACTTTTAGTAAATCATTTATTTAATGAGATTTAATACACCATAACGTTACTTCAATTAATTGAAAAAGCTTTTTGTATAAATTTTAGGAGAGTTCTGATCTGAGTTATGAATATATCTAATTGATTTTTTTAAGCATTCAAATCACTCTTTTTTATTATTACATAGTCATCAATTAATATACTTGGTAAATATGGGGGAGGATAATCTTCGCATCCTATTTCTTCTGCAGTTATAGTAATCCCTCCTCTGATTTCACCAGGTACCGGGTAAATCCCTTCATATGTTTCAGAATCCCATCTAGTATGGCATTCATCACAGTCCAATATGTTCCCACCTTCTATCAATGTAAAAGTTGTTCCTAGGCATGGTTTGCAAAAACTTATTCGAGTATGAATATTACCTTGAGAGTTCTTATGTACATAAAATTTCTTTCCCTCTTCAATATAATAATGGATTTCATTATCCTGAAGAGCTGACAATGGTATTTTTATCTCGTCATCAGTTTCTGATAAACCATTAACATAAAAGCCTTTTTGAGGATTACTAATTAAATTAAAATATACTACTAATCCTATTATTATAATTACAAAAGCTATTCCAATAAGTATTATTCTTGTTTGTCTTTTCTGTTTGGCTAATTTCGCTTTGATTTTGTGTAACTCTGTTATTGATATTTCGTCATTTTTTTTTATCTTAGTATATTCCGTCATTTTTCCTCTACTTATTACAACATCTTATCTATTATTTGTGAAAGGGTTGAAACATCTTTAAAACCACTAAACTCGACTATGTATTGATCTTGGTTTATAAAAACTAAAGTCGGGTAACCGTATTCTTTAACGTAATCTTCATATTCTCGAATGATAAAATAATTGCTATCAAGAATCCATGGCCATGAGAGCTCATTTTCTTCTGCAAAATTACGTAAGGTATCAACTGGGCAACATCCACAAAATACTGAAATAGAAATAAAATCATCGCGTTGTTCTGTTAAGCTTTTTATTGCAAGTAGCTGTTTTGAAACGATTTGATTAGTTCTTTGATTGCAACCGTAATTAACGAAATTTAAAAGGATAACATTCCCTTTAAATTGGCTTAATGAAATTGATTCTCCTGTAACAACATCTATGGATGAAAAATTAGGAGAAAAAACAAGGTCTCGATTCGGATTTGGCGACTCGGGGATAGATAATTGTTCGGTAGGGACAGTAACTGCATAGGCAACAGGTAAAAATATTAACAATGCTACGAACAATATAGAAAGAATGTTTCTTTGCCGTCTTCGAACTCTTAAGTCTTCCATTATCTGGTTGATTTCTTTTTTCAGATTTACTGTTTTATCCTGTTTTTCATTTTTATTTATGTTATCCCAGGTATGTATTATTGATATATGCCGTGAAAGATTGCTGCTCATTATAGGTACATTACAAATTGGACATGAAGTAATATCCTCTTTATGTTTTTGTTTTTTATTCATATTATGTTTCCTCCAATTTCAATTATTCATACGTAATTGTTCTTATTTTTAATAAATCACTTTTATTGATATATCTCTGTTCAGTTACAACGCAAAAATTTACCCCTGGAAAACCAACCTTAATGGTATCTGATCTTGGAACAACCATGAGATTGGCACCGTACTTTCTGAATTCATAGCCGACTTTTTCTGTTATATCAAACGAAACACTCGATAATGCTGTTGCTATAGGTGCTCCTGTCATTACTGAGGTAACTGCTATAGCAATTCTTGATTTCCTTTTTGATAACGATTTTCTTAATATCTTTAGAAACATTGTTTACATCTATTGTAAATGTAATTGTTTTCAAAGTTTAAATAGATTACGATAAATGTAAACTTCTTTTGTTTTTCATAAACTTTCTATAATTATATTATTAAAAACATATTTTTGATTTGACGTATTTGATATTAAAAATATGTTAACTTGACTTTGTCACATTAGATTTTTTTTGATAAACAACAATAGAATATACAATATCCTATTTAAACATCCATCCATCTATCAAATAATGGATGGGATGTAAAAATGAAGTTTTCATTATCCGTTAAGGATATACAGGGATCATATGATACTGTTAATCATCTTCATGAGGGATACACGTTTCATTTTTTAACGAAAACACGAAATATGGTAAAACAATCATTCCATTATATTCATGGGAAACTGATCGGAAAGGGAAGAGGTAACATGGTTTCATATGCAAAAAATGTTCCTGATTGTAACAATCAATCTTTGCAACATTTCGTTTCTAATTCACCTTGGGATCATCGACCAGTTCTTAATCATATTCAACGTGATGTTGCTAATGCTATTGGAGATCCACATCATGGTTCCATACATGTTGATGAATGCTGTTTCCCTAAACAAGGTAAGGATTCTGTTGGGGTGAATTGGCAGCATTGCGGTCGATTGGGAAAAACAGCGAATTGCCAGGTAGGTGTTTTCCTGGGTTACACTAAAGGTTCCTAACGAACGTTAATTGATGAACGATTATATCTTCCAAAGGATTGGACTTCTGACTGGGAACGTCGGAGGAAATGTGGTGTACCATGGTATATTCCTTTTAAGAAAAAAACAGAGCTTTCTTGGGGTATGATACGTCATGTGCAAAAGAAAAAAATACCATTTGGTTGGATTGGGATGGATAGTTCATATGGTCGTGATAGCTGGTTAAGAAATAGGATAAATGATCGTGGTTTGCTTTACATTGCTGATATTCCTTGTAATCTACGGGTGTGGTTGCAGAAACCACAAGTTGGTATCCTGGAGCAAAAGAAGGGTTGTGGTCGTCCTCCAACTCGGAAACAAGTTCTTGATGATGATTCAGTTCGAGTTGATGAACTGAAGGAACAGTTGTCTGATGATGCATGGAAGCAGGTTTTTATTCGGGATACTGAACGTCGTGAGCTTTGGATGAACATGTTTTGTCTTCGGGTATATCCTCGGGAAGATAATGGTCTTCCAGGTGAGCAATGTTGGTTAATTATCAGAGAGGATCCTGAAAGTGATGAGGTGAAATATCAGTATCCAAATGCCTTGAAGGAGGCTAGTATTGATTAATTAGCGCAGATGACAGGGAGCAGGTATTGGGTTGAACGCGCTTTTCAGGATGGCAAAGGAATCGCTGGACTTGCAGATTATCAATTACGTAATTGGATAGGTTGGCATCATCATATGACTATGACACTTCTTGCTATGTTATATCTGTTATTGTTAACTATGAAACTTGGGAGGAAAGCTGAGTTTTTAACTGTACAGGATGCAAAAGAGATTTTAGAGGTGATCATGCCTAAACGAATGATTACCCGTGAGGAATTTGTGAAGCTTATTTTTGAGAAACATAAACGTCGTCTTTCTGCTCGACGGTCACATCATAAGAGGAATAAATAATAAGTGGAGTATTATTTTATTCTTGGTTATTTTCTACTAATGCAGTAGTTTTAAATTTGTTTTGTGTTGTCTGTTGAATTGTATCGGTGGATATTTTTAGTTAAAAATGTATTTGGATATTGATGAAATTCTTGTGTGTATTAACTTTATTAAAAAATTTATAAAGGTGTAAAATCTTATTGACTTTTCTAATTTGACAATGTCAAGTTAATATAGAAAAAGAATAGAGTTAGTAAAGTGGATACGAGGATGATTAACACATAATGATCGGTTCTGAAATTTTTTTCAATTCTTTTAAAAATTAGAGAATTAAAATAAAAGAATGGTGGAGGAAAAAGAGAGTTTAACCTATAAAAAGAGAGAGGGAAGGTAGAAACATAAATCCAATATTTTTAAGATCAAACTCCCTTTGTTTACAATAACTGTAAACTATATATAATTTCAAGTTTAAATACTTTACGGTAAATGTAAACCTATAGGTTAATGGATGGACAACAAATTTTATATAATAGGTTTACACTGTATGTAAAATGATGGTGAAAATAGAACGCATAAATCTTGAAAAAGAAGGGCTTATAAAATTCTTTAGTCCAAACGAAGCACGAATTCTAGAATTACTTTGGAAAAATAAAAAAATGACATCCCCCGAGATTCGACAACAATGTAATGATTTGTCCTTAGCATGTGTTGCTGGAACATTAGATAGATTAATTAAATCAGGTTTCGTCGATCGTAAAATTGATGAAACTGAATCAAGATTAAGATATATCTATACTCCAATTGGTAATAGACAGAAAGTAGGAAATAAAATTTGTGAAAAGATTATTGACTGTTTAGTTGATACCTTTGGTACATCTACCATTGATACCATTGGAAAAAATCGAAAAAAGTGAACTTAAAATGAATGGCATTGAATGTTTTCTTTATTGTATTCAAGAAGCAGGACTATTATATCCTTTAATTGGATTAATAGCCCTACTCATTATATTTATATTTATCTTTATTATTAAAAGGAATTATGAATCATTATTAGCAAGTCAATTTTTTATAACAGTAATAATTTCATTTAACCTTTTATCTATGAATTGTTATATGTTTGATTGGTTATGGATATATCTTGGTATAATTCTCATTGGAACAATATTAATAGGGTTTGTAAAAATTTACCTTGATTTGAAACTTGATAAAAATATTTTCAGTTTACCTACCTTTCTTTCTGATATTGGAAAACATTGGAATGTAAATATTAAAATACTGGATACCCAGAAGATAAAAGCATTTGCTTATAAAAATAAGGTATATCTCTCCGTTGGATTACTTGAAAGACTTGAGAAGGATGAAATAAAATCTGTTATTGCACATGAAGTGTATCATTTGAGGCACAGTCCGAATAAATTTTTTTCAACCCTACTTGCAATTACCTCGCTAACTTTCCGTTGGTTTAAAGATGAATATCGAGCTGATCGATATGCTGCAAAAACAACAGGAGTTGTTAATTTGATTAACGCTTTTAAAAAATTACAGATAAAGGATGCTGAAAAGCGTATTAATCAATTGTAATCTATAAGTATATATTATTACATTTTTTTTATTGATACAATTATTATTACATTTCAGAAAAAAATTATCGTTCTTACAGTGTTGTACTTTACTTGATTTATAAAACTCTATTTATTTACTATTGTCGATATTTGATACAATTTAAATTTCCTTCGATATTTTTATTTTATTGTGAACAACAGAAATATCTATAAAACAAATAATAAAATCACAAAGAACTAAATCCAACTAATTCTTCATTATTATTACCATAACGAATCCTAATTTTTACATCATTACTATTATTTGCATCGCTATATCGTATACAAAGATATGCTGCTTCTTTGATATCATCCTTATTTTTTCTTTTCTTTAGAATTACTATTGGACTTCCGAAACCTATTACTTCTATTAAAATATCATCTTTATCAAAATACTTGGGTAGTATTTTATTTTCCTCTTCATTTCTACCAACAATAATTTTAGCTCCATTTTTTAATCGAAAATGTCTACCGTATTTTAAAAGTTGTATATCTTTGATTGTATCTTCTCCATGTTTAAGAGAATCTTTTATTCTTTTTGCAAATTGTGAATCAGTAAGTCGGCATCCTCCAGCTGGACAAGGATAATTTCTAATTCCTAGTTTATCAGCTAGTCTTATTTGTGGTAACCGTCTGCGTCCTTGAATTGATAAAAGTTTATCACGGTCTATCCAATGTTTTTCTTCAGGAATTGTTGGATTTAATAATTTTGCAGAGAGAGGTCTTAGTACAAGATTCTCTAATCCTGATTCTTTTTCTATAATATTTAAAGCCTTTTTATATTGGGACATAGGTCTTTGGTCTAGAACTTCCCCAGTAAAAATAAATTTTGCATTAATATCGTTCATATATTTTTTAGCCTTTTGAAACATAAAAATTCTGCAATCAATGCAAGGATTCATATTGCTACCATAGCCATGTTTTGGATTTTTTATCATCTCGATATAATCTTGACCAGCAGAAATTATTTTAATAGGAATTCCAAAAAGCTCCGATACTCGGCTTGCTTCATGCTTACATCCTTTACGGGAACAAGTGCAAAAAGGAGTAATGAAATTAAGAACATGAACATCAACACCCTGATCAATCATAAGCTTAACAGCAAGAGAACTATCAAGACCTCCTGAGAGTAAGCCAATAGCTTTAACAGAATTTTGAACAATCATAATCAAACATTCCTTTTTGCTATATCTTCATGCATACTCCCAGATATGTATCCTCCTAGATCGAGAGTGATATAAACAAATCCTATTTTATGCATAAACGACATAATTCTCGCCCTCATTTTCAAAATAGCATTGAGATAACAAATAGGAACCTCTATTCTAGCAATATTCTGATGAAGACGAACACGTACTTGGGGTGAAATCTTTCTTAAAAAATCTTCTGCTTTCTCAATCATTTTAAGTTTCTGAATAGTAATTTTCTCACCAAACTGAATCCTAGATGCAAGACAAGCATTAGAAGGTCTATCCCAAATTGAAATACCAATATTTCTAGCAATATTTCTTATTTCGGATTTGGTAATATTTACATCAGCTAATGGATGCCAAATCCCTTGTTCATTACAAGCTAAAATACCGGGCCTATGTTTATCTTTAATATCATCAAAATTACATCCGTCAGCAACTATAGAAAATCCATGTTTTTTTGCGATTTTTTTCCACATTTCTGCTTCATTATTTTTACAATAATAACATCTATTGATTGGATTTCTAATAGCATTTACATCGAGATCATGATTTACAAGGATATGAAAAAAACCAAGATCCTCTGCAATTTTCACTGCCATATCTTCATCAAATTTAGAAAAAAAAGGTGATGAAATAGTAATAAGTAAAGCCTCTATTTCTGCTTGTTTTGCAGCATATGCTAAAAGTGTGCTATCTACTCCACCAGAATATGCGATAGCAATCTTCTTTTTTTCTTTTAAAATTTTTAAGAGGACATAATACTTATCCATATACTCATTTTTTCTCATGATTATATACCGATATATTTTGCATAAAGTGATTTGGCAATTTTCTTGTCATTTGTGCCAATAATTATAGTTCTACCATTTCTAAAAATGTTAAGTTCATATCCAGGAATTTTGAATCTTAAAACCAATTTATGGAAATCTACTCTTCCTAGTTTTTGTAATTTTTTTCCTAAATTCTCAAATGATATTTGAACATTATCTACTGGATTAATTTGGATGGCTCCTCGTCCACATAATGAAAGCATTGTTTCCTTTTTTATTGCATTAAGGAACTCAAAATTATGTTTACCGCAACATTCACATTCCTTCAATTTTGTAATTTTAAAATTATTGAAAAGATGGTCCCATACATCATATGTCAATAGGCCCTTATTGACAGGCTTGTTAAGTAATATTTTTATCGCCTCGGTACTTTGAATAGATCCAATAATTTCAGGAATTGTGTTTATTACACCAACAGTATCACAAGTAGGCATTGACCCAGCTTCTGGAAGATCGTTGACTAAGCATCTGAAACAAGGTGTTTTATGTGGAATAATATTCATTGTCATTCCTTGAGTTTCTATTGCTCCACCATATATCCAGGGGATATCATGTTTGACACAAGCATCATTTATTAAAAACCGAATAAGCATATTGTCTGTTCCATCCATAACGACGTCCTTAGTTTTTACTATATTTTCGATATTCTCATAGTTAACATCGTCAACAATGTAATCGATTTTAATATTAGAGTTAATTTTTCTAAGTTTTTCAACAGCAGTTGAAGCTTTTGGAAAACCAATATCTTCTTCGTCAAAAAGATTCTGTCTTTGAAGGTTATTTAGTTCTACAATATCCCTATCAACAATTGTAATGTTACCAATGCCACCTCTAACCAAATTATTAGCAATAGTTGTTCCAAGAGCTCCACATCCAATGACAACCACATGACTCTTTGTTAATTTTTTTTGTCCTGCTTCCTGGATGTTTTTTAATAATATCTGTCTGCTATATCTGTCATTCACAAGCATAATTGATACCTTCAACAAATTCACGAGACTTCAATAGTCTACAAATCCTACATGTTTCCTCTATAACGGCTTCCTCATTTTCCTTTGCAATTCTTTTAACAGATTCTTTAATTTCTTTCAAAATATTATCATCAGATATTTCTATTGCTCCTCTTTTTCCAGATATGTATCGTGAAACTGCAGCTTCTGTAATTCCCAACTTATTGGCAACCTCTTTTTGGTTAAGACCATGATTCTTGATTAAATTTTTTGAAAATTCTTTTCTGATTATCGGTACAACACTCCAGACAATAGTTTCACAAGGTGTCTTCATAATACAATCACCATAAACTATATATAACCTTTATATCATATAAATAATTACCGATTGGTAAGTTTCATTGAATAATAAAAATAGCTGAATATATGAACGAAACATGGTAAAAGTTGTAGAAGATATTACTCAACTTATTGGAAATACTCCGCTTGTAGAGTTATCTAGAATTAGCAAAGGTCTACCTACAACGCTCATTGGCAAACTTGAGTCTTTTAACCCATGTTCTAGTGTAAAAGATAGAATCGGATTAAGCATGATAGAACGTGCCGAGCAGGAAGGAGTAATTACTAAAAATACAATCATTATTGAACCTACAAGTGGTAATACAGGTATTGCTTTAGCCTTTGTTTGCGCAGCAAAGGGGTATAAACTTATATTAACAATGCCTGATACAATGAGTATTGAGCGGCGAAAACTTCTGAAAGCTTTTGGTGCTAAGCTGGTTCTTACTCCTGGGGAGGAGGGAATGCCAGGAGCTATAAAAAAAGCTGAAGAACTCGTGACTTCAAATGACAACTATTTTATGCCACAACAATTTAAAAACACCGCTAATCCTGAAATACATAGAAAAACCACTGCTGAAGAGATTTGGAATGATACTGAGGGAAAAGTGGATATTTTAGTTGCTGGTGTTGGAACTGGTGGTACAATTACAGGTGTAGCTGAGGTAATTAAAAAGAGGAAACCTTCTTTTAAAGCAATAGCAGTAGAACCTATTGATTCCCCTGTTCTTTCCGGAGGTAAACCAGGAGCTCATAAGATACAGGGTATTGGAGCTGGATTTGTTCCTGATGTACTTCAAATGGATCTCGTAGACGAAGTTATTCAAGTTAAGCACAGTGATGCTGGTGTTATGGCTAGAAGACTTGCTCGCGAAGAAGGAATTCTTTCTGGTATTTCCTCAGGTGCAGCATTGTGGGCTGCTGTTGAAATAGCAAAGCGATCTGGGAATGTGGATAAAATGATTGTCGTTGTTCTCCCTGATACAGGGGAACGGTATCTTAGTACTTGGTTATTTGAGGAATGAAAAATGAAGGAACAAGACAGACATCAGAGCCAATCAATTAATAATAAATCATTGAGTCACAAAATGGAAAAAAAAATGTTGGAAAAGGTTGTTGAAGAGCTATGTAAAAAAAATAATAATGTAATTCAAGTAATTCAGGAAGAGAAAGAATATCATTCATTTCCATCCCGAGATGCTATAAAAGATATAATTGAGGGACTCAGATCAGTTCTTTTCCCTGGATATTATGGCACTTCAGAGTTGACACTTGATACATTACGTTTTTATGTAGGTTCCACTCTCGATAGTATTATTCGGTTATTAAAAGATCAGATTAAACGTGGGTTATGTTTCATATGTACAGATCATCCAGTGATTGATCGCTGTCAGGAATGTGAAGAACAAGCATTGTCGATTACAAACTCCTTTCTAGAAAGACTTCCATATATTCGTCAATTGCTGATGACTGATATAAAAGCCACTTTTGAAGGTGATCCTGCAGCAACAAGTACTTATGAAACCATATTTTGTTATCCTGGAATTCTAGCTATTACAAGTTATCGTCTTGCACATGAACTATATTTACTTGGAGTTCCCCTTATTCCGAGGATAATTACTGAACAAGCACATAGCCTCACAGGGATTGATATTCATCCGGGTGCAGCTATTGGCGAAAGCTTTTTCATGGATCATGGAACTGGGATTGTTATTGGTGAGACGTGTATTATTGGGAAAAATGTTCGGATTTACCAAGGGGTGACTCTTGGTGCGAAAAGTTTTAATCTTGATGATGAAGGAAAGCCAATAAAAGGTATAGATAGACATCCTATTGTTGAGGAGAATGTGATTATATATTCGGGAGCGACTATTCTTGGTCGTGTGGTTATTGGGAGAGATTCTATTGTTGGTGGTAATGTATGGCTGACGCATAGTATACCACCTGGAAGTCGTATTACACAGGTTGAAGCTCGTGAAGAAATGTTTCAAAAAGGAGGAGGTATATAATATTGATTAAAAGGGGGAAAATAAAATATGTTTAATTCAATAACCGAAAGTCAAATAACAAGTGCAATTGTAAGTGAGTTTGCTGAAGATTTAAAAAAATATACCAAATCTGATGTAATAATAATTGGCGGGGGACCGAGTGGACTTATGGCGGCAAGAGAATTAGCAAATAAAAAAGTTAAAGTACTTATTATTGAAAGAAACAACTATCTTGGTGGTGGTTTTTGGATTGGTGGTTACCTGATGAATACTGTAACTATAAGAGAACCAGGACAAAAGATTTTAGATGAATTAAAAGTCCCTTATAAAGAATTTACAAAAGGTCTTTATGTAACAAGTGGGCCTCATGTTTGTTCAAAATTAATTGCTGCTACTTGTGATTCAGGAGCAAAGATCATAAATATGACAAGATTTGATGACATTGTATTCAGAGAGAAAAATAGGATTGGTGGCGTGGTTGTTAATTGGACTCCAGTTTCTGCTCTTCCAAGGGAAATTACCTGTGTTGATCCAATTGCACTAGAATCAAAGGTTGTTGTTGATGGAACTGGTCATGATGCTGTTGTTGTAAAAAAGTTAGAGGAAAGAGGAATTATTAAAACTCCTGGTTTTGGTGGCATGTGGGTAGAGAAATCCGAGGATTTAGTAGTTGAACATACAGGTGAGGTACATCCTGGATTAATTGTAATTGGGATGGCAGTTTCAACAACTTATGGATTGCCAAGGATGGGACCTACATTTGGAGCAATGTTGCTTTCAGGAAGAAAGGGTGGAATTTCAGCCTATGAAATTCTTCAGGGAAAATAAAAATAATTGTCAACCTATTATATTTCTTTATAATGATTCTGCATCTAGAACTCTTGATTTAGGTGATATTAGAAATTATATAAAAAATAAACTCGGAGATATTGAGGTTATTTTAAGACCTGATTTTATTAATTTTCATCTTAATTCAAAATTTAAAGACAATTATGCAAAGGAATTAGCTTATTGTAAGGTTTATGAAATGTATAAATCAAATATCGACTATGAACCTTTGCCAGGGGAAATAAGATATGAGAAAACACTAATTGAATGTCCTAATAAGAAATTCACAGGTATCTTATATGATGGTTATAAGCTCGATAGAGTTTTCCAAAGTTTAATAGCATTTGGTGAAATAGATATCAATTATCTTCACATCGTGTTTACAAATCGATTGTTTGGTACTTATGATGATAAGGATGGTAGGTTTCATGCAAGAGTGATTCTGTGCGGACATCCCTCTCTAATATCTACAACAGGAATTGTTGAGGCACCTGCAAAACCAAAGGAATTTTATTTACTTAAACAAAAATATGCAATGTTAGGAATGGAGATGCCCCCCGAGGTTATAAAAGAGAAATTTCAAGGGAGATATATTGATTATGATGATCCTCGATTAACAGAGATTATGAAAGGATATGTTATGCAATCGATTTTCTTTTATCTTTTTAATGAACCGTTCTGTGAAAATGAGAATTGTAGGCTTTATAATGCTCATTGGCAGGAAGAAGTAATTAATGCCCAATTAAAAAATAGTGATTTTTGTAAAAAACATGAAAAAATGATTAATACTTTAAAGAAACAAATTAGTCATTAATCTAAAATTTTTATCAAAATTATATTTAAAAATTTTGATATAACATTTACCACAACTTAGAATATAAATAAGAATTAAATTTTTATTTTCATAAATTCTGAGATGAAAAAATGATAAATGACAAAAAGAAAAAAAGAGATATTGGACCAATAAATCTTTTATTATGGCCCTAATATATGAAATAGTTTTTGTAGTATTGCAAGCATATTTTGATACTGCTGCAGGAACTGCAGGAATGGTCTGTTAATTATTTTGTTCCGTGGCATTGTAACTGTTAGTGTTGCCCATTCACTCTCTTCATCATTTATGTCTTTTGCTTTTGCTTGAATAGTATAAGTTCTGTCTACATTCCACGTATGTGGTAACGTAACTTTTGTTCCTGAGAATACAAACTCAGTCCAACCACTAGTAGTATCGTCACCCCAGTTGACAAAATAGGAGATAAAATTACCCTCTGGATCAGTTGAAACAAAATTATAATCGTATGTTCCTCCAATTTGTCCATTTAACTCACCTGTAATATTTGGCGGATTTGGTGGTTTATTCGGCGGTAATTCTTTAGTGGTAAAATGCCAAACAGGTCCACGAGTTACCCTATAATGGTTATCTTTAACATGAACCTTCCAATAATAAGTAATACCATTACTAAGGGTTCCTGGGTCAAAAGTGGTTTCTGTTTGATCGTCAGAAACTTTTGTAGTTGGATTGGGATTATTTGCATCTATGTAAACATCGTAAAAAACAGTATCCTCCGGGTCTGGATCGCCACCAGTCCAGCTTAAATTAATATTAATATTGCAGTCTGTTGTACCATTGGATGGACTTGGATTACTAGGCAAATATGGGGCTTTATTGGGTGGTGGGCGAGTGGTAAAATCCCATATGGGACCTGTCGTTGATTCACCAAGTTCATCTGTTGCAATAATCTTCCAATAATAATGTGTATTATGTTCCATAGTTCCAGGATCATATGTAGTTTCTAGTTGATCGTCTGATACTAAAACATCTGGTGTGGAATCATCTGCCTCGAAATACACATCATATGTCACTGTGTCACCATAGTTTGGATCCCCACCAATCCAACTCAAATCAGCATATGTTTGTACAGCAGTCTCACCGTCTTCTGGATTAGGATTGCTTGGTACATTTGGCGGATAGTTTTGAAAACCGCTGTAATCAACCCTGACTGTTCTATATCCAACGTCACAAACCCCATATTCAATACGCATGTATCCACCCTCTCCCCAACCAGTTCCCCAAGAGTTACGTAAAAACCATACACCGTTTGACCCTTGATTATCATCCCAACCAACAAGAGCAACAGCATGATTTATACTATGACATGTGGGGCCACTGAATATACCACCAGAATAGGCTTGAAAAGCTGAGTTCACGCATACAGCGACGGATACTGGACCGTATTCATAGATTGCCTGTTTAATTTGTAGAACAGTAGCAACACCATTTATTGGACCAACATATGCCCAATCATTAATGAAATAGTCATGTGGATACGGACAATTACATGGAGCGTTATATGCAACATATGGGAAATATTGTTCTAAAACAGCTCCTGAATCACCACATGGATCTGCCCTATTTCCATCTAATTTAAAATATTCATGACACCACCAACCCCCACTGCAGCTATATCCATCTATGTTGCAAGATACAAGCCATTGCTCTGAGAGATCTTCTATTACACCATCATTGATCTTAATATTACATTCAAGCGGAGCAATAGTTCCAAAAGCCCAGCAACTTCCACAACCTCCCTGATTTTTTATTGGAGGTAAACCACCAGCTACTACACGCCAGTCAAAATAATCTGGTAATGTACTAGTTGGCATACCTGAATCAAACTTCGCACCAACCCACCATTCCTCAGGCTCTACTAATCCACACAACTCATCTATCGAATATTTTGTTGCTGGATTTTCACTAACAGTATATGTCCACCCTTCGATTTCTATCTGTTTCTGTAAAGCAGCTATATCCTCATTAGTAAGCCCTTTAGAGGTCGAAACCTCACCATTAATAATAGCTTGTTCGTTTTTTCCACAGTTGCAAATACTAACAGCAGAATCAATCCATCCTTCACCTTCAGTTAAAGTCATTTCAGTTTTATTAAAGTCACAAACACCCACACTAGCTCCAACAAACAAAAATATAATAACAAAAGCCAAAACTTTATTTAATAATTTACCCTTCATTTATATACACCTCTTTAAAGATAATAAATACATAATACTTCATATAAATATAAACTTTTATCCTAGCCAATATTGCACTTTTCCAATATATTAATACAATGAGTTCTATGTCAAATAAAAATAATAGAAAAAAAAAGAGATTTTTTAGAGTCTGTGTAAAATAATACTATATATTTATATATTCAAATTTTATTTCAACAGATTGGATGCACTGTGAATGTTATTGAAACTAATAATCTTACCAAATATTATGGAAAAATAAAAGGTGTTGAAGACCTTAACTTTACAGTTAAAAAAGGGGAAATTTTTGGTTTTTTAGGCCCGAATGGCGCTGGTAAAACAACAACTATTCGAACCTTATTAGGATATTTACAACCAACCCGTGGTTCTGCAACAATTTTTGGAAAAAACATTGAAGATAATATCGTTGAAATTAAACGCGAAGTTGCTTATATCCCTGGAGATTTAAATATTTATGGTCATCAAACAGGAAAAGAATTCTTAAATTATTTTGCTGCTCTAAGAAATCGTGAGATGGTTTTGCTTGATGAATTACTAGAAATATTTGATGTTCCTTTAGATAGAAAGTTGAAAGGATATTCCAGAGGAATGAAGCAAAAAATAGGTATAATTCAAGCATTCATGGATGACCCAGATATGGTTATCATGGATGAACCTACCTCAGGTTTAGACCCGCTTTTACAGCAAAAATTTTATGACTTTTTACTAAAGCAAAAGAAAAGAAATAAAACCATGTTTCTTTCATCTCATATATTAGGTGAAGTTGATAGAGTTTGCGATCGGGTTGGAATAATAAAAGAAGGAAAATTAATTGCACTTGAAGATGTTGAAACTCTAAAACATAAAAGAGGAAAAATTATCCGTTTGAAAATAAAGGAGAAGCCAGAGACATTCAAAGGTCCAAAAGATATGAAAATAAAAGATGGATGGATTGAATTTATCACATTAGATAGCGTTGATTCATGGGTCAAAATTTTTTCAAATTATACAGTATTGGACTTAGTAATCAATGATTTTAGCTTAGAAGACATTTTTATTCATTATTATGAGGGATAACAATGAATGACATATTTCGTTTCAAGATTGCTTTTCAAACATTAAAGGATTACAAAAAAACTACAATTATTTTGACATTACTATTCATGGCAATGGCAGCAATGTATAGTGGAATGTTTCCTGCTTTTAAAGAACCTTTGGAAGAGATGGCTTCATCTGGGATATTTGAATCTTTTTCTTCTTTTTTTGGACCCGCTTCATTTGATATGGCAACTTATGTTGGTTTTATTAATCTTGAACTTTACCAGATTTTTTGGATTATTATTTTAGGAATTCTTATTGGATTTATTGCAGCATCTCTGGTATCAAAAGAAATTGAAGGAAAAACAATTGACATTCTAATGTCAAATCCAATTTCCCGTAAACAAATTGTATTTGAAAAATTTATAGGCTTAATTCCTCTAATATTGATAATAAACTTTGGAACAATGTTATCAGTTATGGCAGTTACTGTTGCTATTGGAGAAGAATTAAGCTTTAGTAATTTATTTTTAACACATTTAGCATCAATTCCTTATTTTCTAGCAGTGCTTAGTATTGGATTATTAATTTCTGTAATTATAAATGAAAAAATGAAAGCAAGTATTTTCTTTATCGCTATACTTATGGGAATGTATGTAATTGAAACTATGTCTAAAACCGTGCCCGAATATGAGTCATTAGGAGCTGTTTCAATAACCCATTATTTTATTCCATATGACACTCTAAAGTTTGGTGATTTTGGTGTTGTAGAAGCCCTTGTTTTAATATGTATTACTACTGTTTGTCTGGTTATATCATTGATTTACTTTGAACATAAAGATATTCCAGTTTAAATTTAGTAAAACTTAATAATTAAAATATCTGTCAAAATAATAATTATGATTTGGTAATGGTATATTTTTCATTAATATACTTCTAAATTTTTTCTAAAAATATATAGTACAGCACCAAGTTTGATGACGGCTTGTATATTTTTTTTAAATACCATATACATAACGATTACTGTTTATCAAATAAAAAACATTTTTTATCTAATTTTATTTTAAAATATCCAAACTTAGCTTTATACAGAGGAATTTTTGAATATATTTTAAAATATCTTTTTAAAATATTGGGATTTTTTTCAATAGATATTTTAAAATGTTGAAAGTATTTTCTATAATTACCAAAAGATAGATATGCATTAGCTAATTCAAAATTTAAATCTGAATAATAGCTATTTTTATCCTTAAAATCATTTTTATGCTTTTCGTATAATGCTTTTGTTGCAGTGCAGATATTTTCTATTTGAAACGATAGCCGATGTATATCAATATTATACATAATATATCCAGGATAATTATCAAAACCAAAAGAGAATTTCTTTCCTATTCTGTACATTAAATCTCTTTCTTCATGACATGAAAGATTTGTATCAAAAACACCACAAATTGAGAAACATTTTCTTTTAATAAGCGGTGTTATCATAATGCGATTTTGGTATGTTAACCTAATCCAATAATTATTTTCTTTTTTTAATGGTTTATAAATTAGTACATTATCGATCTTTCTAGCTGCTGGACAATAAACCAAACCAACATTTGGTTCTTTATTAAAAATATTAATTTGCCTCTCAATTTTTTTTGGATGAAATAAATCATCATCATCCAAAAACGTTATATATTTTCCAGAACTCTTCTTGATTCCTATATTTCTTGCAGCTGAAACCCCCATATTTTTTTTATTTTTAATAATTGTAATTTTGTCTTTAAAATCCTTAAGTACCTCAGTTATTTCGTAATCGGAATTATCATCAACCACTATTACCTCAATTTCTGGATAAGTCTGTAATAAAGCACTCTTTACTGCGTTTCTAATACATTTTTTTCTATTGAATGTTGGGATTATTATCGATACTTTTTCCATTTTTGTTATGTTCCTTTATTAATCCAATTTGCTGATTTTATATTTCTTTAAATCTATTAAGAATTATCTGTTTAATCACATTTTGCTAAAAATTTGTAAATATTGAGTAGATTAAAAAATACTAATTTGACTCTTTTAAATTGCCAAGTGTCCTTAATATAAGCTCTGGTAATGCTGGATGAATATGCATCCCTTGACCGATAAAACCGAGTTGACCTCCAAGAGCCATTGCATTAACAACTTCTTGAATAAGGATTGGAGCGTATGGACCAATTATATGAAAGCCAAGAATTTTCCCATCTTCTTTATTGACAATTGCCTTTGAAAAACCATCAAGTTCGACCATTGCTTCTCCCTTTGCTACATCAAGATATTTTACTTTTCCAACTAAAATCTGATGATTTTTTCTTGCTTCTTCTTCAGTAAGTCCAACACCAGCTATTTGCGGATAGGTAAAAACCGCATAAGGAATAGCACTATAATTCATTGGAGTTTTATGATCATGAACAGAATTATTCCAAGCAATTAATGCTTCCTCATTTACTACATGCTTAAACATATATTTTCCAATGGCATCACCAAAAGCCCAGATGTTCTTCTTTGTTGTTTCAAGATATTCATTTACCTTGATATAACCACGATTATCAACTTCCACACCAGTATTTTCAACTTTTAATAAATCTGCATTCGATGTCCTTCCAGCAGCAATCATTATTTTTTCAGCAGAGAATTGCTTTTCCTTATCTGAGTTTTTATCTTTTCCCATAACTATTATCTTGTTTTCTTGTTTTTTAACCTCTAAAACTTCAAAATCTGTAACAATATCCATTCTTTTACTCATTAATTCTTTTAATAGATTAGAAATTTCTGGCTCAGCATTTTTAATAATTCTGTTACTTCTTTGAAGAACAGTAACTTTTGAACCCATCGCAGAGAAAAAATGGGCAAACTCAGCAGCAATATAACCTCCACCAACAATAATGATACTATCAGGTTTCTTTGTAAGGTCAAAAACATTATTATTTGTAAGATAATCAACACCTTCAATTCCTTTAATAGGTGGAATGAAAGGGCGTGCACCTGTTCCAATAAATATTTTTTTTCCAATAATTTTTTCACCATTTATTTCAATAATATAATTATCAACAAAATGTCCTTCACCTTTGTAATATTGAAAATTATCCATAGGTTGCTCCAAACCAAGTTTCATACGCTCATGACTCTCACGAATGGGTTCTTTCATATGATCCATAATTTTTTTAAAATCAATATCTTTAATTTCTGCCTTAATTCCTAGTTTTTCCGCTTCTTTGATTTCCATTACACGGTCTGCTGGATAAATAAGCATTTTAGAAGGAATACAACCAACATTCAAGCATGTTCCACCAAGAGGACCTTTATCAACCCATGCCACCGAGAAACCATGGTTAAGTGCTGCATCAACTATTTCTCCACCAGAACCACTACCTATTACAACAACATCATATTTCTTCATATTTTTTCACCTCACCATAATTATTCCCTATATTGAGAGCCATCTTAGCATATGATTTTATTTGTTTTATAATGGACATCAGTCCATTTGCTCTAAAAGGAGAAAGATTTGAACTCAAACCTATTTTATCTATGTAATATAAATGTGTATTTACGATATCTTCAGGGTATCGATTATTTAAAACTCTAAGAAGCAAGGATATCATTCCCTTAGAAATTAAGGAATCACTGTCTGCTAAATAATAAATTTTACCATCCCTAGTTTCAGGCTTAAGCCAAACGCTTGACTGACATCCTCTTATCAAATTTTCTTCAGTTTTTAATTTTTCATCTATGGGTTTAAGAGATTTTCCTAGGTTAATTAAATATTCATATTTGTCAAACCAATCATTTAATTTAGAAAATTCATCAATAATTTCGTCCTGAATATTATTTATTTTTTTAATCTCCACTATTGATGCATCTCCCGAACCTTTTTTAAACCTTTAATTAATCTATCAATATCCTCTTTAGAATTATATATAGCAAAACTAGCCCGAATACTCCCATTTATTTTATAATGATCCATCACAGGTTCAGAACAATGTTTACCACTGCGAACAGCAATTCCCATTTTATCAAGTATCATTACAGCATCATAATGATGAATATTTTCAAGATTAAATGATACAATACCACATCTTTTAGGAGGATTTCCATAAATTGTTACTCCGCTAAGATTACTTAATTGTTCAATTGCATATTTAATTAAATTGCTTTCATGGTTTTCAATTTCTTCAAAACCAATGTGATTTAAATATTCAATTGCTTTTCCCAGGCTTATTACTGCTGAAATGTTGCTAGTTCCCGCTTCAAATTTAAAAGGAATGTCTGCAAATGTTGTTTTATTAAAACTTACCTTAGAAATCATGCCTCCTCCATATTTATATGGAGGCATTGCTTTCAACCATTTTTCTTTTGCATATAATACCCCTATACCTGTTTCTGCATAGATTTTGTGTCCTGAAAAAACAAAAAAATCACAATCGAGGTCTTGAACATCTATGGGCATATGTTGTACTGCTTGAGCACCATCTATTAAAACAGGTATTTCTTTTGAATGAGCTATTTTAATAACATCTTTTATTGGGTTTTTTGTTCCTAGTACATTTGAAACATAGGTAAGAGATATGATCTTTGTTTTATTTGTGATGAGATTTTCTAACTTATCAATCTTCAATATTCCATTATCATCAAAGGGAATTATCTTTAATTTTGCGCCTTTATGTTCACAAAGTATCTGCCATGGAACAATATTTGAATGATGTTCCATCTCAGAAATTATTATTTCATCTCCTTCTTTAATAAAGGTTCTACCAAAAGAATCTGCAACAAGATTAATTGATTCTGTTGTACCAGATGTAAATACTATCTCTTTTGATTTTTTTGCATTTAAAAAATCTTTAATTTTCTCCCTTACAGATTCATATGCATTACTTGCTTGTTCACTTAAGTAATAAACACTTCTATGAATATTGCAGTTCATACTGGAGTAAAATTCAACTACGCTATCAATAACTTGCTGGGGTTTATGAGTTGTTGCGGAATTATCAAGATAAACCAGATTATTCCCATTTATTTTTTGATTAAATATTGGAAAATCTGCACGTATCTTTTCTATATCTAACATTTGAATCATCTTAATTTTTAATTAATTGTACTAAAGAAAACCATTTCTTTTTATCTGTAAAAATATTTTGAATTTCAAGAGCTGCACAAGATGCTAAATTTTTTATATTTTCATCTGTAAACTTATAAGAGTTCTCCGTATGAATTGTTTCACTCTTTTTTATATGAATATTTTCTGATAAACGAGGACAAGTTATTTCCAGATCTTTTATTGCTTTTAGATGCATCTCAATTCTAGAAAATTTTTCATTATAAAAAGCAACATGCTCAAAAGTATCTAAATCAAAATTAGTACCAATATGATTATTTACTACATTTAAGATATTCTTATTGAATTTTTCTGTTACATTATCACTGTCATTATATGCTTTTTCAAGAAGCTCTTTGCTTTTCACCACATCAAAACCCAGCAATAATAAATCACCAGGTTGCATTATTTCACTTAAATTCACTAAAAAATGTAATGCCTCTTCCATTGAGAAATTTCCAATGGTACTTCCTAAAAAACAAATTACTTTTTTTGTATCTTGAGGAATTACATCAAGCTGAGATTTAAAATCAGCTACTATACCATGTATTTGAATTCCAGGGAATTTATTTAAGAGAATATTTGAAGATTTTTTAACAGCAGTAAGGCTTACATCAAATGGAACATAACAAATAGTGTCTCTAATTTCCTCAGAAATAGATTCTAATAAGATAGAAATCTTAGTACAATCTCCACTTCCAAACTCAACAATATCGACATTCCAAAATTTATTACTTATTTGAGATACAGCTTTTTTTATTAGACCAATTTCTGTTCGTGTAAGGTAATACTCTGGAAGTTTAGTAATATCTTCAAAAAGTTTTGATCCTTTATCATCATAAAAAAAGACGCATGAAATCTTTTTTGGGAAACTTGTAAGATCTTTAAGCAAATCTTTTTCTAGCTTTTTATCCCCATTTTTTGGTAAATAATTATCTATTTTAATTAATGATTTATAAATGATTTCACTCCATAATAATCTGTTTTTTCATATTTTTTGGTGTACCAGTTTCATAAGAATTACCTTCATTACTCCACTCAAACCATCCACCGTCAAACACCGATATATTTCCCCATCCCATTAGCCATGCATTAAAAAATGCCTCACTTCCTCGCCAGCCAGTACCACAATAAAAAGAATTATGTTTATTAGGATTTATTCCTACTTCTTCCCACATCTTTTTAATCTCATGATATTCTCTTGTGGTATGGTCTAGGTTTCTATAATTTTCCATGTGATATGCATCCCTTCCGCAATTAGCAAAAACTGCACCAGGAATTCTTCCTTTTTTTTCAATATAACTGTAACCACTCACTTGACCAATAAACTCCTTCCAACTTCGAACACTTACAAGATTCTTATTCGGATCCTTTAAAATTTCTTTTGCTTCTTTGATATCTACAACAAATTCAGGATGAGAAGGAATTGAAGCTCCAAAATCGTTTACTGGATGTCTTATATACTCTTTTGTTGTTGTCTCAAATCCTGTATCTATCCATGATTGTAAACCACCATTAAGTATACGTACATCCTTTACACCCGCATAAATCATAATAAAAGCACAACGCATAGCACCTAGATGACCAGCACTACTTCCTGGAAATGGATTATTTATGTCAGGGTAAGAAAATCTACCATATAAAATAACAGTTGTGTCATATGTAATACCTAACTGTTCAAGTGTAATTTTTAATTCTTCAGGAGAACGTATATTCCACGTTTCAGATGACTCTAAAAGATTAGTATCTAAATCAATAGCTTTTGGAATATGTCCTTCTTCATATGTACCTCTATTTTGATAATATGCATGACATATTACATATTTTTTATTATTAAATTCTGGAGCAGTACCTGTCATAATAAGTTCATTTAACCAATTTGCTGATACTAATTGACTATACCTTTTCATCTTATCCATTGGCAATTTATTATTTGCACTCCATTTGTCAATAAAATTATAATAAATACTTACATCTTTATATCCTGCCCTAATAAATTGATGGGCAACCTTTTCTACTTCAAAACTATCATATCCATATACAACTAAAGAATGGTTGGGTAGAATCTCTTTTTCTCTAACAATTTCTATCCAATCAATATAATTCAACCATTTATATGGTAAACTTCTTGCACCCTCAATATGTCCGCCTCTATTTTCGTTTTTTAGCTTCCAGCCATTGTATGCTTCTACTGGGCGTACATCTATTAATTTAAAATTAGTATCTTCAATTTTTTCTAACAATTCTTCTGTTGAGCTGCTAATAAATTGATTTAGATTATTTTTACTTAACATTTATTTATAGTTTCCCCCATTATTATGATTCTTTTTTGTAAACAATAAAATTTAATATAATTTACTATACTGATAATCTCCAAAAAAGAACTACCTGAAAACTCATAAGAAAACCTTATTAATTCAATTTTTTAATTATATATAGAACTCTTTTATCAAAAAGATAATAAAATCTTATAAACTCATATTTACTTTGTACTATATAGAACAATTTAAGGTCAATTAGATGCTATATCAAGGATTACAAATCTCTATATTTCATGATGATACGATACTTAGGAATATTTTGCTTAATATGATAAAAAAACATTTTTTTTATGAATACTCCAATCTTTTAACGAACGAATTTCTAGACAAATATAATTTTTCTAGTAATGCAACATTAACAAAAGAAATCCTATATGAAAAAAATAATTTTAGTTGAAGTGAGTTTAAATGGATTATAACGTGAAGAATTTTAATGAAAAAATGCTAAAGGAAAAATTTTCATCTTATGTTTTGGGTGCGGATATAGGTGGAACAAATACTAATATTTGCATTGCAGGTGTAAAAAATTCAAAACCAATTTTACTCTTTTCTCATAATTTTAAAAGTAAAGAGCTGAAATCACTTGTACCAGCTATTGAAAATACTTTAACTTATGCAAAAAACAACTATAGTATTGAAGTTGATTTTTCTTGTATTGGAGCAGCAGGAGTTGTCTCGCCATCGAATGATTCTGCGAAATTAACAAATGTTGAGTGGAATATAAGCTCAAAAGAATTGACAAATAAAACATCCTTACCATCAGTGTACATAATAAATGACTTTCAAACCATTGGATATGGTGTAAACCTTCTTGACCCAAATAATAGTAAGGATATCTTTCAGATTAGATTTACAAAAAATGATCCAATAACATCAAATGCAACTAGAGTAATTATAGGTGCGGGAACTGGTCTTGGAAAAAGCATCTTAACCTATGATGAATATTTTAATGCATTTATACCAATTCCAAGCGAAGGTGGGCATGGAGATCTTCCCGTTCAAAGCGATCTCGAGATGCAACTTGTAAATTTTATCAAGAACTTAAGAGGAATTTCACAGCCACTAAGTTATGAAGAGGTACTTTCTGGAAGAGGTATTGAAAGCATATATCTATTTTTAAGAAATAGCCAAGACTTTAAAGATACCCATTATACAAAAGAAATAGACAACGCTTTCGATAAACCACCTCTTATTTCAAAATATAAATATTTTGATGAAACATGCAAAGAAACATTTCGTTTATTTACACGGTTTTTTGCACGCTGCGCTAAAAATTATGTTCTTGACACTCTTGCAAGAGGTGGACTTTTTATTGCCGGTGGCATTGCTGCAAAAAACAAAGAAATATTTACATCAAATGATTTTACTAATGAGTTTGAAAATGCTTATAGACGTTCCGATTTCTTAAAAACGATTCCTATTAGTATTATTGTTAATTATGATGTAAGCCTTTATGGTGCATGTTATGCTGCTATGTATAAATTATTTAATAAAAAGTAAAAAATATTTGAATAGCAAAATTGTGAAGTGTTAATACGGATAACATGACTAATATAATTTTCCAAGAAAAAAATATCTTTTATAAAGCATCTGAAATAATTTGTCAATCAATAAATAAGATGCTAAAAGAAAAAGAAAAAGTTATTTTTGGAACTGCAGGTGGAAATAGTATATATTGTGTTTTAAAATTTCTTATAAAAAAACCAATAGAATGGGAAGAAGTACATGTTTTTATGGTTGATGAAAGATTAGTTCCAATCGATCATAATGATAGTAATTTCAGAATGATTAAGCAACAACTCATAAATGTTATACCTGAACAAAATCTGCATCCGTTTATTTATATAGATAACAAAACTAATTATGGAATACCTAAATACAAAAATGAGTTAAAGAAATATTCAGATAACTATGATATTATACTTCTTAGTTCAGGAGAGGACGGACATATTGGCTCTTTATTTCCAAATCATCAATCGATAAAAAACCAGTCTCAATTTTTTATTTATGTATATAACTCTCCAAAACCTCCACCAAGACGAATGAGTATGTCAAAAAAGATGATTCTACGGTCAAATATTTCATTTTTAATGGTTATTGGGGAAGATAAAAAACCTGCCTACAGGAAATATTTAGATAAAAACCAAGATTACATAAAATGCCCTTCTAAATTAATTGATGAAATTAATGAGTCTTATATTTTTACAGATATTTGTGAGGAAGAATTATGAAAGAAAACTTAAAGGATGTTTTAGGCGTAATTGTATATATTATTGTTTTTATGTGGAGTTTGTCAATATGAATAAAAAAATAATTCCAGCAATTATTGCTAAAAATCAAAAAGAATTAGATGACAGATTATCAAAAGTTTTAGACCATGTTGATGTGGTTCAACTTGATGTTATGGATAATAAATTTGTACCAAATCATTCACTTAATTTTGATTTTAAACTTTCTGATTCAAATTGTATTTATGAAGCACATTTAATGATAAATGATCCAGATATCTGGATTGAAAAATATATCAAAAAAGTTGACATGATTCTTGTTCATTATGAGTCTTGTAACAATCCATTTGAAATTATTAAAAAGGTAAGAACAGCTAGTAAAAAAATTGGTTTTGTATTAAACCCTGAGACACCTATTTCAAAACTAAATGATTTTTTAAATGATATCGATCAGGTGTTAATTATGACAGTAAACCCTGGTTTTTATGGTAGTCCTTTTTTACCTGAAATGCTTGGAAAAATTTCTGAATTAAGACAATTAAAACCCAATCTTGATATTGAAGTTGATGGTGGAATTACTGACAAAACTATTGATCTCGTCAATAAAGCAGGTGCTAATATGTTTGTTTCTGGTTCATATATTGTAAAATCTGATAATATAAAAGAGGCAATTAATAGTTTGAAAAAAATTGTAGAGGTATAAATTTGGTTGAAATTAATGAATTGGAGCAAATGGCCAATAAGTTAAGAATTGAATCAATAAAATCAACAACAGAAGCAGGATCAGGTCATCCAACCTCATGTATGTCTTGTGCTGAAATTATAAGCTGTTTATTTTTCTCAGAAATGCGAGCAGATGATGAATTTATTTTATCCAAAGGACATGCGTCGCCAATTCTCTGGGCAGCTTATGCTGAGTCAGGTTGTATACCAAGACAATATCTAACAACTCTTAGAAGAATAGATAGTATTTTAGAGGGTCATCCTACTCCAAAAATGCCTAGTATAAGAGTAGCAACCGGAAGCCTTGGTCAAGGCCTATCTGCAGGTGTTGGTATGGCTCTTGCAAGAAGACTAATGAAATCAAGTAGCAGGGTTTTTATTTTACTTGGAGACGGAGAATGCGCAGAAGGTTCAGTCTGGGAAGCAGCAAACACTGCAGCCTATTATAAACTAAATAATTTATGTGCAATAGTTGATGCAAATAGACTTGGTCAATCAGAACCAACTATGCATGGTCATAATGTAGATATTTACAGACAAAAATTTGAGGCATTCGGGTGGAAATCTAAAGTTGTCGATGGACATAATGTATATGAATTAATTGATGCATTTAAAGAATTTAGACAGTCAGATAAACCATATGCAATTATTGCTAAAACCTTCAAAGGAAAAGGTGTATCATTTCTTGAAAATAAAGAGGGATGGCATGGTAAACCACTTAGTGCAAAGGAGCTAAAAAAAGCTCTAAGGGAAATTGGTGAAGAAAAAATAATGCTTTCTTCAAAGGTTGCCTGTATGAATCCCCTTCCTTACAAGTATATCTCTTTTGAACCAAATAAATATAAAATAGGTGATATGGTTTCTACAAGAGCTGCTTTTGGAAAAGCCCTCGTTAGGCTTGGTGAAAAAAATAAAAATTCAGCAGTAATTGATGCAGATGTTAAAAATTCGTCAATGACTGAAGAATTTTTTAAAAAGTTTCCTGAAAGAAGTTTTCAATCTTTTATTGCTGAACAAAATATGGTTGGAATGGCAATTGGATTTTCTGCAATGGGTTATATTCCGTATGTTTCAACTTTTGCAACATTTCTTACACGTGCCCATGATTTTATAAGAATGGGAATGTACTCGATGGCCAATATAAAATTTGCAGGTTCACATGTTGGAATTAGTATTGGTCCTGATGGTCCTTCTCAGATGGGACTTGAAGATATTCCAATGTTTCTATCTCTTCCTAAGGCCTCTGTTTTATATCCATGTGATGCGGTTTCAGCTGAAAATCTATTAAATGAAATGAGTAAAATAAAAGGCATTTCTTATTTACGGACAACAAGGGAAAAAACACCAGTAATTTATCAAAATTCCGAAAAATTTCCAATTGGTGGGCTTAAGGTTGTCAAAAAAAGTAATGAAGATATTGCTCTTGTCGTAACTGCGGGTGTCACTCTTCATGAGGCATTAAAGGCATATTATAAATTACTTAAAAAGAGCATAAACATTAGAATAATTGACCTTTATTCACTTCAGCCACTTGATCCTGTATCCTTAGTTAAACATGCAAAAGATAGCAATAATAATGTAATTGCTGTTGAAGACCATTATTGCAACGCAATAGGATCACTTATATCTAGCGTTATTCCAAATGTCGTATATCTATGTGTCACAGATATTCCGCGTTCTGGAACACCTGATGAATTACGTGAAATGTTTCGAATTGATGCAGAAGCTATTTATGATATGGTCAACCAACTTTTATAATAGAATTTTAATGATTTCTATTACTACTAATAAGATGAGACTGGTTAATTATATTATAACAGAAGCATTTAGAAAAATTTGTTATTAAAGTTGTAATTAAATTTTTAAAACAGAGATATTTTAAAAATTTAAGTTAGATGTTAAAGTCTATTTAATTATTTTATAAGATGTGGTAATTTTAACTGAAGATTTTAACATCTGAGTTACGGGACAATATTTGTTCTGTGAAAGATCAATTGCTCGTTCTAGTTGTTTTGAGTCAAGATTATTTCCTTGAAAAATATATTCAATGTGAATTTTTGTAAATACTTTGGGATGCCCTTTTGCTACTTCAGCATTAAGGTGAAGTTCAAAGTTTGTAAGTTTTATTTTTTTCTTTATTAAGATTGCTGCTACATCACTTCCAGTACAACTGCCAAGAGATAGAAGAAGAAGTTCTTTAGGACGTGGTGCTGCTTCTGATCCATAGAATTCTTTTGGTCCATCTATTGCCATCCAATGATTACTATCTGTTTTTCCAACAAATGCTATTCCTTCTATTTGTTTGATAAATGCTTTCATTTCTATCACATCCTTGTTTTTATTCTTGACATTTTTTCCTTGACAAGTTTAATGAAATTGTCAAGAGTTATATACTAATTAATGCTTGCTATAACTGAACATAGATGCAGATAAAAAATATTAAATTTTTTAGTCAGTGATTATATGTTAATTGTTTTATATTGATTAAGGTTTTTTACCCTATTTTTTAATAAAATAGTAATAGTAGTCCAAAACAAAGGATTAAAATCCCAGGTATTAATCCAAAAACTAGCAAAACTGCCGAATAAGAACTTTCTTTTATTGGTATTTTTTCTTTTACAATCTTGTAAACAATTAATGCGTTTATTATTAATCCAAATATTATAAAAATTATTCCAAGAATTATTTCAAACAAGGGTTGGGTATTATTTACAATCACATTGTATCAAATTTTCTATAATTATAAAAATTTTTTCAAAAAGACTTAATTAAAGAAATTATTATTGCTTTAAGATATTATCATTTATAAAATACAAATGATATAATAATAAATGGCAGGTTGTAATCTGAATACAAAATTTAGAAGAATAAATTTTTTTATAATCTTTAGAAAACATTTTAATATTTGTATTATCATGAGAAATAACCAGTGGAAGGTAAAAAATGAAAATGAAACATATAATTATAATTATATTTGGCGTAGTATTAATAACTACATTATTGAATGCTGGTTGTATTGAAACTGATGCGGTAACATATAAAATAACTTTTAATGCAACATGGAGCGAAGAAACACATCCAGATGATTTTCCACCAAATCCACATTTTTCCGGTCTAATAGGAGGATTGCATAATGACAAGGTATCCTTTTGGAAAGAAGGAGAACTTGCATCACCTGGAATTAAAAGTATGGCTGAAACAGGTAGTAAAAGTCCACTCAATACAGAAATTGGGGCTGCTATTGCTGATAAAACAGCTTTTAAGCTTATATCCGGAGAAGTAATCAGCCAATCTCCTGGATCAGTTAGTGAGAAGTTTAAGGTCAGTGAAAATTATCCTCTTGTTACCTTGGTAACTATGATAGCACCAAGTCCAGATTGGTTTGTTGGCGTAGATAGTTTAAATCTTTTCGAGGAAGGTGCTTTTGTTGATGAAAAAGTCGTCATTCTTTATGCATATGATGCTGGAACCGATAGTGGAATTAACTATACTTCACCTAACGATCCAACAGATCCACCTGTCCCTATTTTTAAAATTGAAGGATATCCTTTCTTCTACGATGGAGAATTAGTTCCATTAGGAACATTTACATTTACAAAAGTAGGATGATAGTTGCGAGTAACATATCACTACTATACATTACAATTCAAAGATATAGAATATCAAGAAAATCAACTTATATCAATCATATATCAACTATGTGGATATTAACATAAAAAGCCAACCTAAACCCAATATTTAATTATTTTTTCTAAAACTTTCTAATCATAGATTATTTTGCTCTACACATAATAAACAATTATTACTGTCTACAAAACATTTTTACTTAAAACACTATTAATCTAGATAAATTATGAAAGACGAAATAGCTGCAGAGATTCGGAAATCAATAGAACAAATACGACTGGATAGCACCAGTGGATCATTAGAACTTGCTAAAAGATCAGCAGAACTCTTGATACATCTTATAGAAATAACTGATTCTCCGACTCAAATTTATAACATTGCATACTCTTTATTTAAAGCCCAACCGACTATGGCTTCTATTTTCAATCTTGTAAACAATCTGATGTTAAATTTTGATAAAGAAAAAGACCAAAAACCAAAAAAGATTGTTCAAAATCTCTGTAAAAAATTCCTAGAAAATATAGACTCTTCAGATAAATCGATTAGTAAACAATCATTAAAACTTATTAAAAACAATTCAACAATTATCACCCACTCATATAGTTCCACAGTTTTAAGCGCTCTACTTTATGCAAAAAAATCTGGAAAAAGATTTTCTGTAATTTGTACTGAATCACGTCCAAAAAATGAAGGAATAAAACTGGCAAAACAGCTAGGAAAAAATAAAATAAAAGTAAAACTCATAGTTGATTCCGCAATTTTTTCATTTATATCAGAATCTGATATGATATTAGTTGGAGGAGATGCTGTAACAGATTTTGGTCTTATAAACAAGATTGGAACAAAAGGAATAGCAATAACTGCACAACACTACAAAACACCAATATATGCGTTATGTTCAACAATTAAATTTCTACCAAAAAACTACCCATTAACTCTAAAACAAAAGAAAGACCCTAATGAAATAATAAGTAATAAAATATCAAATGTTACGTTAATAAATTATTATTTTGATTGCACACCTTTAGAATTTATCACAGGTTTTATCACAGAAAAGGAAATACTAAAACCTAAAGAGATTAAGGAAATAATAAAACATCTAAAGATTCATAAAAGGTTTACCATGAAATAATAAATTGAACGTTATTTTCTAATGCTAAAAAAAGACTTTCAAATAAAAAATCAAACTCATATTAAATTTTTTTTTAATTTGACCAAACTCCATGACCTTTTTTTCTTAATTTTTCAGAAAGTTTTTGTTCAATTATTTCAGCTTCTTTTCGTGTTTTAATAGGATTGTATTTTTTATAATTCCTTTGTCTTAACCACAATCCATACCTTCTTACATAGCTATTGGACTTATAACCATCCTTATGCTGCTTGAATCTGATATCTGGCTCATGAGCTGATTGACCAACATAAAAACATGCTTTTTTTTGGATTTAATCTGGGATTTTGTTTTCTGAATTTTTTAGATTTTAACACTTCTTTATCTAATTCAATGACGTAAACGTAATAAGACATTTCTTCATCAGTATCTAAAATTTCATTAAATCTTTTTATGAAAAAATAACTGCAAGGCATCATAATTAAATTTCAAATAATTGAAAAATGAGCCTTTATAAAGGAATATATGTTTATCATTAAAAGGTGAAAAAATATGCCAACTATAGTTCATTTTGATATACCAGCAGAAAATATACAAAGAGCAAAGAAATTCTATGAAGAGTTATTTGGCTGGGACATCCAACCGGTTCCAGGGCCTATGCAATATTTTAATGTATCAACAAAAACAGAAGAAGGTACAGAAGGGGTAGGCGGTGGAATGGGACTAAAACAAGAAGGAAATAAAGGAATTACAAATTATATTGGCGTTCCATCAATTGATGAATACATTAAAAAAGCACAAAAGTTAGGTGCAAAAATAATAATGCCAAAAACAACAATTCCTGGTTTCGGGTATCTTGCTGTTTTTCTTGATACTGAGAATAATACCTTAGGTTTATGGGAAACAGATACCAATGCTCAAATGTAAAATATCAAATTTTTCCTTTCTTTCTTTATTAAAATTATAGTCTATTTATTGACCCATTTATTCTAATTTTCTTAATTAATATGATTTATTTTTAGACGGCTAAAAAGCATTAATTTTAAAAATAGAAGAATTAACAAATAAGGTAAATTCAAAATAATTTGGTTTTATTACTACTCTTAATAATTATGCAAGAAAGTCTTGTTGAAAAAGCCGACAAATTAGCTGGTTATACAACAATAATTTTAATATTTTTAGGTATAATTCAGATTTTTTATGGGGAGTTTATTTCCAAAAGTATAGCTCTCACTGCAAATGGTATCGATTGTATCGGTGATGGTTTTGTTTCAGCAGTTGTTTGGATTGGTTTAATGTTTTTTAAAAAACCAGCTGACAAACGCTTTCATTATGGGTATTACAAGATGGAAAATCTTGCTTCCGGTTTTGCAGCTGTTGTAATGATTGGTCTTGCTATTTACATTGCTTTTAGATCTTATAATCAACTTATTGATCCACACCCTGTTGAAACACCAATTGTGGGAGCAATTATTGCATTTATTGCAGCAATTATTGCTTTAGGTCTTGGTTTTTATAAATTTAAGAAGTCAAAAAAATCAAAAATGGGCTCTATAAAGCTTGAAGCTTTTAATACAATTAAAGATGGAACTGCATCAGGATTAACAGTTGTTGCATTAATTCTTTCTTCACTGGGTATATATATTGCAGATGGAATAGTAGGGATTATAATTGCAATTATTATTGTTTCAATTGGTTTTGCTGCAATTAAAGAAAGTAGTAATATTCTTGTTGATGCATGTGATGGTAAATGTATCGATATAAGCCTTAGTATTAAGCAAATCGCAGAAGAAGTTAAAGGAGTGAAATCGGCTCATATTGTAAGGTTAAGAAAATCTGGTCCAATTTTTCAAGGTGAAATGGAAGTAGAGGTTCCAGATGATATGACAATTAAAGAATTTAATGTAATTAAAAAAAATATCAGAAATCAAATTAAAGAAATATTTCCTGAAATTGAACGAGTTACAATAACTGCGATAGCAAATGATATATTACAAAAAAATAAAAAAGGAAAAGATAATAATTTAACCAATTAATCCGATTATCATATTCTTAAGAATAAATAATTATTTCTTAGATAATATTAAATAACTATAATTAATTATTTTATTGGGGGTATTAAGACTATGAAAGAAATTTTGAAAAATAGCTTTGTTATTGTTGTTTTAATAATTTTTTTATGTCTACCCATAACATCAGGTATACTAAATTTAAAGGCATCTGTATATATTTTAGAAAATGATAATCCATTTTCATTTGAAAATTTGAAAAATAAAAATGAAAAACTTGGCAGATTAATGAAATTAAGGTTTGAACATTTCATTAATATTTTAAAAGGAAGATTTTCGAAAAAAAATTGTGAAATAATTTTTGAGAGCATCATTCAAATATTAATGAAACTTGCTCATATGTCTGCAGTTTCTGCTGCAATTGTTAAAGACGATGAGTGTATATGGACAGATGGATTTGGTCTTTATGATAGAGAAAATAATAAAAAGGCTAACGAAGAAACGATTTATCTTGTAGCATCCATTTCAAAATCTTTTACTGCTACAGCAATTATGCAATTATATGAAAAAGGATTATTTGATCTTGATGATGATGTTAATAGTTATTTACATTTTTCTTTGAGAAATCCAAATTATCCAGATGATCCTATTACATTTCGGATGTTGCTAGCGCATCATTCAAGTATTGCAAGAGAAAACGAGGGTTTAACAAATTTTTTTACCCGAATTATTCCAGGAGGAATGAATTTATCAGGTTATCCTTCTCCATTCCTAAATGATTTTCTAGTTCCAGGTGGTGTATATTATAAACCTCAAGTATGGCTTGATATACCACCCGGTCAAGAAATGCATTATGCGAATATTGGGTTTGCAATACTAGGTTATCTTGTAGAAATATTATCTGGGAAATCGTTTGAAAATTATTGTCAAGAAAATATCTTTAAACCACTTAATATGAATAATACAAGTTTTAAGTTTTCATTTGTAAATAAAAGCAGGACTGCAGTTCCATATGACTTCAAATCTGGAAAATATACTCCTATTATTCATTATGATTTAATTGATTCTCCTGTAGGAGGGCTAAGAACCTCAGTTTTAGATTTATCTCATTTTCTTATTGCTATTATGAATGGAGGAGTATACAAAGATACACGTATTCTTAATGAAACTACAATAGATCTCATGCACACTATTCAGTATCCAGATAAAGGTTATAATTTCCAGTATGGATTAGGATTTCAGATATGGGAAACTTCAACTGGTATTTCTATTGGCCATAGCGGCGGTTTATTTGGTGTTTCTACAAAAATGGTTTTTAGAAAATCTGATAATATTGGTATTATTTTTTTCACCACACGACAGATATCAAATAAAATTGAGGGAATTATGTTTTCTCTAATAGAACTGTTTTTATTCTGGAAGGCAAGTGGATTTAAGGAAAAATTAAATATTGAAAATATCAGACAAACAACAAATTCTAACACGCTTTTGTTAAATGATTTTTAAAAAATTAAATTATTAATTTTATAATTTTTTTTATAAATTATATTTAATTTGAAAATCTATTTTTAATCACTTTAAGAATTGTAAATATTTAATTATAAAGAAAAATTTAATAAAAGTATACTTAATGCTATCGATGATGGAAAAAGGTAGGAGAGAACCACAAATTGTTTTACATATTGGAATGCAAAAAACAGCAACAACATTTCTTCAATGGAATGTATTTCACTATTTAGATGTAAATTATCTTTGGCACATATTTTATAAACCTTTTTTAAAAGGATTTCTTGATTTTACAAAAAAAGTTGATCTTAAAAAAACCAAACAAATATTTCCTCTATACTTTAAAGAGGAAAAAGTCAACCTAATTTCAGAAGAAAATCTTTATACTAGCATGTTTTCAAAACATGATGACAGATTAATTATGCTTGAAAGAGTTAAAACTATCTTTCCAAAGGCAAAAATAATTTTTGGAACAAGAGAAAAAGATGAAATACTTCCTTCTTGGTATAAAGAGTATGTAGCAGTTGGTGGGGTATTAAACTACGAAGATTTTATTGAAACTCATATGAACCTGGATAAACTTGATTATAAACCATATGTTGAGGAGTTAAAAAAGCACTATGGTGATGAAAACGTATTTGTTTATTCTCTTGATGATATGAAAAAAAATCAAGAAGAGCTAATTTCACGAATGTGTGAATTTATGAATGTAAAAGTTCCAAATAATTATAGAAAAACTCCCGCACGTGTTGGCTATGGGCCAAAGATGATTAAGATTTCGTTATTTCTAAATAAGCTCTTTAAAACACATTTAAATCTAAGAGGACTTATTCCCTGGTGGGGCCCTGTTCTGCCTCAGAATATATTTTTTCATAGTTTTTTATTTAGAAAACGCGCTCAAAAAAAAATTAAACTTGAGGATGTAAAAGAAATAAATGTATTTAAGAAAAAGAAAAAATAAATATTATTAGATATTTTCAAGGATTTTTACAACAAACTTATAACATTTTTCAACAGTTTTTACATGAACTTGTTCTTCAGGTGAATGGGGATATTTTATTGTTGGACCAATTGAAACCATATCCATTCCTGGAAATTTTTCACCAATAATTCCACATTCAAGACCTGCATGAATTGCTTCAACTTTTGGGTCTTTTCCAAATAAATCTTTAAAGATTTTTTTAGATAAATCAAGTATCTTTGAATCAAGTTTTGGTTTCCAACCTGGATATGAAGCTTCTTCTTCTACTTTTGCACCAGATAGTTCTGCAATTGATCGAATTCTATCTCTAAAGTCTTGAAGTGCTGATTTTATTGAACTTCTGGTACTTAAACCAATTAAAGCGTTTTTTTCATTTATTGTAACAGTTGCAAGATTTGTAGAAGTTTCTACAAGTCCTGGAATATCATAGCTCATCCTATCAACTCCATGCGGAAGACCATGTAAAAGATTCAAAAGTTGTTCTTGTGAACCATTCGTAAGAGTAGTTTTTATATTTTTACTTTCTTCAAAGTCAACCTTAAAATTGGGATCGATTGGTTTAATTTCTGCTAAAATGTCTTTTCCTTCAGAATTTAGATCTGAAATAAATTTATCCTTTGAAGATTTATCAATTGCAATTACAGCATATGCTTCACGAGGAATAGCGTTGTGTTTATCTCCACCCTTTATTTCTGACAATTGAAATTTGTAAGTATCCATAGCTTTCCATAACATTCGAGTTAATAGCTTTACAGCATTTCCTCTTTGTTCATGAATATCAACTCCAGAGTGTCCTCCTCGTAAACCAGATACTTTTACAGTAAGTAATTCAAAATCATCATTAATTGTTTGTGTTTTAACAGGTAAACTAATCTTTGTATCTCCGCCACCAGCACAACCAACTGTTATTACTCCAAAATCTTCACTATCAAGATTAAGAAGAATTTTTCCGGTGAGCATATCTGAACTCATTGCAAAAGCACCAGAAAGACCTGTTTCTTCATCAATTGTAAAAAGAGCTTCAAGTGGTCCGTGTTTTAGTTTTTTATCTTCAAATATTGCAAGGCTAATTGCTAGACCAATTCCATTGTCAGCACCAAGTGTTGTACTATCTGCAGAAAGAATGTCTCCTTCAAGTTTTAGTTTTATTGGATCTTTTGAAAAGTCATGGTCGATATCACTATTTTTTTCACAAACCATGTCCATATGACCTTGAAGAATAACTTTAGTTTTTTTGTCCATTCCTGAACTTGCTTGTTTTGAAATAACAACATTTCCGATTTTATCGGTTTTATATTTAAGATTGTTTTTTTTAGCAAAGTCAATAATATAAGTCTTAATTTTTTCTTCATGTTTGGAACAACGCGGAATTTTTCTAATTTCATCAAAATGTTTCCAAACCTCTTTTGGTTCTAAATTTTCAATAACTGACATATAATTAATCCCCCTTGAAGGTAGAAATGGTAATACAATGTTCTAATTAAATATTTGCCAAAACATCCTTTGAAATATTTTATATAATAATTCATTATTATCCATGAATTCCGGAGGCGATTTAATTATGGATTGGGGAATGAAAAACCGCATGTCAAGAATGATAAAAAAAGATGGCCATACTGTTATGCTAGCCGTTGATCATGGATATTTTATGGGTCCAACAACTGGTCTTGAAAAGCTAGATAAAATGGTAAAACCTCTCATACCTTATGCAGATGTTTTGATGCCTACAAGAGGTGCTTTAAGATATTACATTCCACCTGATACTGAGATACCCATTTGCTTAAGGGTATCTGGAGGAACAAGTATTCTAAATGAAACAAACCTTCTTCATGAAGGAATTATTTGCTCAATGGAAGATGCATTTAGACTTAATGTTACAGCTGTTGCATTTTCAATATTAGTTGGTCAACCATTTGAAAGGGACACAATCTTAGGATTTACACAAATAATTGATGAGGCTAATAGATATGGAGTACCAGTTCTTGCTGTAACTGCTGTTGGTAGAGGCCTTGGAAAAGATGCAAAATACCTATCTCTTGCCTCAAGAATGGCAGCAGAACTTGGAGCAAGTATGGTAAAAACATATTTTTGTAAAGATTTTGAAAAAATTGTTGAAACATGTCCAGTTCCTATAGTGATTGCGGGTGGTAAAAAGATACCAGAAAAAGATGCACTTCAGATGGCTTATGATGCAATTAATGCTGGAGCAGTAGGAGTTGATATGGGAAGAAACATATTTCAAAGCTCAGATCCAGTAAGTATGATTAAAGCAGTAAATTCAATAATTCACAAAAAATATACTCCAAAAGAAGCATATGAGATTTTTCAATCAAAGAAAAAATAGGTAATTTACATTCTAAAAAATTTATATACTATTACAATTTGTAGGTGCATTAAGAAAATATGTGGTTGCAACTAAGACTTTATCTATTGGTAGGATTATTATTTGCACTATTGTATGGTATAATTATTCTAATTGGATATTTACTAGGGTATTCTGGATATACGTTTTATATGATAATCATAGGAATTGCAGTTCTCTTTATATTTATACAATTTCTAATAGGGCCAAAAACTGTAGAATGGTCAATGAAAGTCAAATATGTAAAAGAAAATGAATATCCAGAGCTTCATAGAATGGTAGAAAATCTAGCAAGAGATGCCGGACTTCCAAAAAAACCAAAAATTGGTGTTTCACAAATACAACTACCTAATGCCTTTGCATTTGGGAGAACTAAAAGAGATGCAAGAGTTTGTGTTACTAAGGGTATTTTAGATCTTTTATCTGAAGATGAATTAAAAGCAGTATTGGCCCATGAAATCTCACATATTAAACACAGAGATGTAGCAGTAATTACACTGCTTAGCGTTGTTCCTATGGTTTGTTATATGCTATATATCACATTTTTTTGGGGAGGTATGTTTAGTAGGCGACAAAGAGATAGTGGGGCAATGCTTGCAATTGGACTGCTTGCACTTGTAATCTATTTTATTTCAAGCCTTTTTGTAATGTACGGCTCAAGAGTAAGAGAATATTATGCTGATTATGGTAGCATTGAGCTTGGAGGAAAACCACATCATCTTGCAACAGCTCTTTATAAACTGTCCTTATCAAGTGCAAAAGCACCAAAATCGGTAGTAAAACAAGCTGAAGGAATGAAAGCATTTTTTTTAAATGATCCCTCAAAAGCAATGTACGAAGTAAGAGATCTAAAAGATATTGATATAGATATGAGTGGAACTATTGATCAAAATGAATTAATGATTCTTTCAACAAAAAAAGTTAAACTCAAGGGTGCTGATAGAATGATGGAGGTACTAAGCACTCATCCTAATATGATAAAAAGAATAAAACATTTAGCTACATTAAAAAGTGAAACAATATAAAAAATTTACATTTTAAACAAGATAAATTTAAATAAGATATTTTAATAGACCATTCCTAAAAAACACAGTAACGGAGGCAAAGAAATATGTGGTTATGGATAGTAATAATAGTTGTAATAATTGTAGTATTATTCTTGCTAGTTTATTGGGGTTACTATAATAGAATTATTAGATTCGAAAATCGAATTGACAATTCATGGGCACAAATTGATGTACAGTTAAAGCGACGAGCAGATTTGATACCCAATCTAATGGAGACAGTAAAAGGATACATGAAACATGAGAGAGAAACTCTTGAAAGTGTAACCAATGCCCGTTCTGCTCTATTAAAAGCTAAAACACCTCAGCAAAACATAGATGCAGATAACATGCTTACTGGAGCACTAAAAACATTATTTGCAGTAGCAGAAAATTACCCTGATTTAAAGGCTAATCAGAATTTTTTAAACCTTCAGGATGAGTTAGCTCACACTGAAAATAAAATAGCTTACTCAAGACAACACTTTAATGATTCTGTTCTAGCATTCAATAATACAATTGAGACATTCCCAGGTAATGTCTTTGCAAAAAGAATGGGGAGAACAGAGCGACAGATGCTTCAGATTCCGGAGGTAGCTAGAGAAGTACCAAAAGTATCATTCTAAAAAAAACACTTAATGAAAGATAGCATGCAAAAACAAATGCTTGTAGAAGACCATATACGAAGAAATAAACAAGCTACAGCAATAATTTGCATGTTTATGGTCATTTTACTTTTTGGTATTATTTTTGCAATTGGTTATGTATTTGGTCTTCCACCAATATTTGCAACAGCAATTGGATTACCTATAGCATTAGCATACATTCTGATTACATACTCTTTCTCTGTTCAAAGTGTTATTTCTGCAGCTGGTGCAAGACCTGCAAAACCACAAAACAGAGATGAAAAAATTCTAATGTATAAAGTTGAAGAAATGGCTATTGCAGCAGGACTGCCAACACCAAAGGTTTATGTGCAGGACTCAAAAGATATCAATGCATTTGCAACAGGAAAAAAACCAGAAGAAGCAATAATCTGTGCAACAAAGGGTGCGATTCAACAATTAAATAATGAAGAACTTGAAGGTGTTATTGGCCATGAAATGAGCCATATTAAAAATCGTGATATTCTTGTAATGACTGTAACTGTTGGTGTGGTTGGTGCAATAGCACTACTTGCTGAAATTGCAATACGTGCATTATTTTGGGGTGGTGGCAGTCGAGGTAGAAAAGGTGAAGGTAATGCTATTTTATTTGTCGTACTTATTTTAGCAATAATTCTTGCACCACTATTTTCGCGTCTTACATATTTTGCGATATCAAGAAAACGAGAGTATCTTGCTGATGCGAATGGTGCATATCTTACAAGAAATCCTGATGGACTTGCACGAGCTCTTGAAAAAATTAAGGCAGATTTTCCAGATGATCCTAAAGGGTCAAAAACTGTTGCTCCTTTATACATTGCTAATCCATTTAAAAGAGCACTAAAAAATTCAATATGGTCAACCCATCCACCTATTGATGAGAGAGTAAAAAGATTAAGATCAATGTAATTTTTTATTTTGAAATTATTTTTTTATCAAAGTTGTCAATATTTTGTTCTCCATCTAATATTTTTCCTTTTGCATTTTAGAGGTAAAAACATATCAGTTCCGATTAATCCTAATTTATTTAGATCCTCATTGATAATAGTAATGACATTTTCTCGCTCATTAATAGAACTTCCTCCGGTATTAAAAATTGCCACTTTTTTTCTCTTAATATTTTCAGCCTTACTCATAAAAGTTTTTAGATAAGGAGACGGTTTACCTGCCCAAGTGGGAAAACCAACAAGGATAAAGTCATATTTTTTTTAAATCAAATTCAGTATTTTTTATAGGTAATTCCTTCTGAGCCATTGCTGCCTTTCCTGCTTTAAAGAATCAAGGTTTTTTCAAATGTTCAACTTCTACTAAATCTACATTTATCTTCTGATCTTTGAGTTTTTTCTCAAAAATTTTAGCAACCTCTCTTGTATTACCCGTTCTTGAATAGTAAACAATACCTACTTTCATGTAAGGTTCAACAAACTGATTAAACATAAAATCTATTAAATAAATAACCATAATCGAGCTTGTGAATTAATTATGAAGAAAATGAATGTCGCTATGTATTACAATAATAACGATGTTAGAATTGAAGAAATGCCTATCCCAGAAATAAATGATGATGAACTACTAGTGAAAGTTAAGGCTTGTGGCATTTGTGGTAGTGATGTAATGGAATGGTACAGATTAAAAAAAGCACCTAGGGTTCTTGGTCATGAAATGGCAGGAGATGTAGTTAAAGTTGGAAAAAATGTTAAAAAATTTAAGGTCGGAGATAGAGTATTTGTATCACATCATGTTCCATGTACCATCTGCAATTTTTGTTTAAAAGATCAACATACTTTGTGTAAAACGTTACATTCAACAAATTTTTATCCAGGAGGTTTTGCAGAATATTTAAGAGTTCCAAAAATAAATGTTGATTTAGGTGTTTTTAAACTTCCAAAAGAAATTACCTATGAAGAAGGAGCATTTATTGAACCTGTTGCATGTGCAGTTAGAGGATTTCGAATTGCTGAAATGAAGCCAGGACAAAGCGTTCTTGTTTTAGGTAGTGGTGTTGCAGGAATTATAAATATTAAACTTGCAAAGGCAATGGGTGCAAGTAAAATATTTGCAACCGACATTAACGATTATAGATTAAAAGCTGCTAAAAAAATAGGGGCAGACATAACAATCAATGCAAAAGAAAATGTTTCAGAAATAGTAAAGAAATATAATAATGGTAAACTTGCTGATCTGGTAATATTATGCACAGGTGTTCCTTCAGCTGCAAGACAAGCACTTGAATCAGTTGAGACAGGTGGAACAATTCTTTTTTTTGCACCAACTGAACCTGGCGTCAAGATTCCATTTCCACTTTTTGATTTGTGGAATAAACAGGTAAAAATGGTATCAACTTATGCTGGTTCTCTGAAAGATTTGAAAGAAGCAATCGATTTAATTAAAACAAAAAAAGTAAAAGTTACAGATATGATTACTCATAGATTTCCTCTAGAAAAAGCTGCTGAAGGATTTAGACTAGCAGCAAATGCAAAGGATTCTATAAAAATTATAATAAAACCTTAAAAAAAAGAAATAAGATTTATTTTAATCATTCTTACCTTTTTCTTGTTCTAATTTATATTCACCAGGTTTTTTGGTTGGTGGTTTTTCTGCCATATAATAAAATAATGCAAATAGTATAATTAATGCAAAAACAAATATCATTATAAAAAACAGTACAGCTGCAATAATAACTGCATCAACAATGAATCCAAACAGAAGTAAAAAAACTCCACTTGCAAAAAGCCAGATGATTCCAACTATAATTGCAGCAATAATTAATGCTCCAATTATTGCAGCAATAATTCCCTTAATCACCTAGTCAAACCCCCAAGTATTCCTCCAACAACACCGCCTTGACTTCCTGACGATCTACCTCTCTCTGGGAAAAAAGGCATTAATGCTGTAGCAAGATTTCCAAGGTTTAATGATTGTAAAATCACTTTCCCAGGTCCTTGAAGGGTTGTTAAAAATATTCCTTCACCACCAAAAAATATTGTTTTTATTCCTTTAATTCTTTGAATATCAAATGTAACTGTATCCTCCCAACCAACAACACTACCGGTATCAACCTTTAGAATTTGATCGGATTTTAGATCAAACTCAACAAAATCGCCACAGGCATGTATCCATACTGTACCATGTCCAGATAGTTTTTCAAGAATAAAACCCTCACCACCAAAAAATGCTGCTCCAAGTCTTTTTTGAAATGTGATGCTTAAATCAACGGCATCTTCGGCACAAAGAAATGCATCTTTTTGAACAATAAACTCCTTACCAGTATCAATATTAATAGGTTTTATTGTTCCAGGTGCATTTCCACCAAAGGAAACCATTCCTGTTCCACCTATTGATGTAAATTCTGTAAGAAATGCTGTTTCCCCTGCAAATTTTCTACCAATTCCCTTCATTAGTCCTCCTCTCATTTTTGCTTCCATATTTATATTAGCACTCATGTATACCATTGAACCTGCTTCAGCGTAGATTTTCTCTCCAGGACTTATTTGAATAGTAACAAGCTGTAAATTATCTCCTGAAATTTTATATTCCATAACATTTATTCTCCATTATTTTTTATTGCTAATAAATTAACAAATTAAAAATCTTTTTTTAAAATACAAACCTTTATCAAAACGTTTTAAATCAAGTCACTAATGAAAAAAATCAAAGCAATCTGGGAAATCATGCGCCTTGAGCATGGTGTAATGATTGCTATAGCTATATTAATTGGCTCATTAATAGCTCTTAAGGGGGAGACATTTCCACCAATTGATAAATTTATTCTTACATTTTTTACTGCTTTATTTTTAGAAGCAAGCACGTTTACATTAAATGATTATTATGATTTAGAAATAGATAAGAAAAACAAAAGAATGGATAGGCCTCTTGTTCGTGGAGATCTATCACCAAAATCAGCTTTATATCTATTTATAATTTTTTTTCCATTAGGATTAATTTGTTCATATTTTGTAAATTTAACCTGTTTTATAATAGCTCTAGTTACTGCATTTCTTGCAATTCTATACGATGCAAAATTAAAAAAGATAAAGTTGATTGGAAATTTTTACATAGCATATGTAATGGCAATTCCATTTGTTTTTGGAGGAGCTGCAGTTATTGAAAAAAATAACTTATTTTTGGAAATAAATTCTGTTATTTACATAGTCGCTCTTATTGCATTTTTAACAGGTTCTGGTAGAGAAATCATGAAGGACGTGTTGGATTTTATTGGCGATAAGGCAGCAGGGGTAAAGTCATTTCCTAGATATATTGGAGAAAGAGCATCAAATATTATTGCTGCACTTTTTTTCATAATTGCAATTATTTTTAGCTTCTTTCCGTTTTTTATGAAGCGTTTTGAGATTTATTATCTAAATTATACATATCTAGGTTTAGTTTTTATTACTGACTCAATGCTCTTAAGCACATCCCTTCAATTAATTATTAAGAAAAGACCACCCTTAAAATTATATCGTAAATTTACATTATTAGCAATTTTAATAGGCCTTTTAGCATTTCTTATTGGTATTTTTCTTCCAATTAATTAATAATATCAATACTAAAAAGTTAAAATGTTGAAGGTAAAATGTGATTAGTAGATAGAACATATTACAAAGTTAATTAATAATACCCAAATATTGATCAATTGGAGAAAGAATTAATGCAGAGCGATTTTATTGGAGTTTTTTTGGTTTATATTTATGTTGCAATTTTAATTATACTAACTGAAAAACTTTCCAGTAAATATTCTAGTTTTAGTAGAAAGGTTCTGCATATAATGGTTGGCAATATTGCTTTTATATTACCCATATTTGAAACAAAGGAAATAATGGCATTTATTGCTGCAGGACCATTCATTCTATTTACGTTTTTAATAAGCCCACATACTCCAATTAAATCAATTCGCGGTAAAACATCAGCCGCAGGTCATGGTATGGGACTAGTTTATTATTCAATTACTTGGACAATTCTTGCATATTTATTTTTTGATAACATGATTGTTATTGCAATAGGAATTCTTGCAATGAGTTATGGTGATGGTTTTGCATCAATTGTTGGTGTTAAATTTGGTAAGAAAAAATACAATTTTTTTGGTGACGAGAAAAGTTATGCAGGATCAATTGCTATGTTTATTTTTACATTTATCACTATAATTATTGCAGTTTCGTACTATCAAATATCAATTACATTTTTTTTAATAATTTCTCTTGCTCTAATTTGTTTAATTGCTACAATTATTGAGGGTTTGACACCAAAAGGACTAGATAATTTAACAGTTCCTTTTGTTGTTGTTTTCATTTATTGGTTTATTTTCCTTAGTGGTATAATATGCGTCTGATAATTGTTGACGGACTCGATGGAGTTGGAAAGGATACCCACGCTCAACTTATTAAAAATAGATACGAAAAAATGGGGGAAAGGGTGGTTATTCGCTCTCATCCTGAAGCTGATAACTATTTTGGTAAAAAAACCAAGGAAGCGTTATTGGGTCAAGGTAAAATTAACAGATTAAAAGCATCTATTTTTTACATGATGGATGTACTACTATCAATTAAAAAATATTATAGAAGAAAGGATATCGATACACTTATTCTTGTTCGTTATTTAGTTGGAACTGCATATCTTCCTGGGAAACTTGCAAATATTGCCTATAATTTTTTTGAAAAGTTTGTGCCAACATCAAATTATATGTTTTTTCTTGATTCACCTCCCGATGAGTTAGTTAATCGTGTAATGCATCGTAAGCAAAAGGAAATGTTTGAAACTTACGAAAAACTTGAAACAGTAAGAAAAAAATCTCTTATTCTTGTAAAAAATTGGAATATTATTGATACAACTGATTCAATTGAAAAAACATATTCAAAAATTGAAAAAATATTAGAAGATACCGATAATAAATAAAATAGCCACACTGATTATTATTTTTTTAATTATATAAAAAAAATTATATACTTATAAAGCAACTAATATATTAAAAACGGATGGGGAATATTATATTTTTTTATCCTATCTCTCCTCACCACCTCCACGGCTTCCCCATCCTAATTTTATAATAATACTTTATATACAATATCCTTAAGAAAGGGAACTGTGTTATATTCTCCTATCTCGGAAGGTGATATCCATTTTTTTTCTATATGCTCCCAGTCTATATTTATTTTACTATTTTTTTTAATTATAAAGACAAATACATAAATTTTCCAATCGTAATAATCTCCTTCATAAAAATCTGTAAACTCAACTGGTCCGTATTGTTTTACCAAGTTAATATCATTTTTTCTTAAACCAACTTCTTCTTTTATTTCTTTTATTGCAGTATCAAATGGCTTTTCATTTTCTTCAACATAACCTGCAACACCACCCCATTGACCTTTATAGGTTCTAACCTTTTCACTTCTCTTTAAAATTAATAATTTTCCTTCTTCGTTTAATAACAAAGACGTTGCAACTTTATTCATATCAGAACCTTTTTGAAATATAATTTAAAACAGATTCAAAGATAGCTTTACCATCACCAAAATTTCTATTAATCCCAGTTTGAGTCCAATTAGGATGTTGATATAGATAAAAAGTTCGTTCAGGATGAGGCATCATACCAAAAACATTTCCGATATAATTACAGATTCCTGCTATATTTGAAATTGAACCATTTGGATTCCAAGGATATCCTGAATAATTTCCATCCCCATCTACATAACGAAAAACAATTTGATCGTTTTGTTCTAGTTTTTTAAGATACTCCTTTTGTTTGTCAAGTGGAAAAAGTAATTTTCCTTCAGCATGGGCACTTGGAATTAGTCTAATATCCTTTTTTGGAATCTTTGTTGTAAATATACATTTACCATTATTCTCATGTTTTAGAAGTGTTGGTCTGCATTCATATCTATTAGAATCATTTATATTTAAACAAGCATAAGGTACATCACTTACAATTTTATCAATTCCTGGAAGTAAGCCAAGTTCTATTAAAACTTGAAAACCATTGCAAACACCTAGCAATGGGAATTCTTGTTTTACAAATTCCACTAATTCTTTATTTAATTTACTTTTTATTCTTGCTGCAAATATTGCACCGGCTCGAATATAATCACCAGCAGAAAAACCACCAGGGATCATAATGCATTGATAGTCAAAAACATTACGTTTTTCATCCTTATTACAATCAATATGTAAAAGCTGTTTTAAATGAACAAATTCAGGTTTTGCTCTAAGTCTTTTAAATGCGTAATAAGATTCCTGTTCACAGTTAGTACCCTCGATTCGAAGAATAGCTATTTTGATATCTTTTTCTTTCAATTTTTCACCTAAATTTAATAGGGGAATATTATAACACAGATATTTCTTTTTTCTATTTTCATAAACTTTAAATACAACTTTTATAATTATATTTAATTATATATAATTACATATAGTGATATATAATTAGGTGAATATTATGAAAAATGAAAAAGAAGAAAAAAGATTTACAACAATTTCAATACCGACTCCTCTTGCGGAAAAAATTAAGAAAAGAATAAAAGGAACAGGATTTACTTCACTATCCTCATATGTAACATACGTTCTAAGAGAAATTATTTCTGGAACAACAGAAGAACATGAAGAAGCATTTACAAAAGAGGATGAAGAAAAAGTTAGAGAAAGATTACGGGCACTAGGATACCTGGAATGAGGCGAATATTATGATACGACCACATGGAGGAAAACTGATAGATAGACATACAAAAAAAGAAATAGTTGATACATCAGATCTACCAAAATACGCAATTAATATTAATAATTCTGAGGATATTTTAAATATTGCAAATGGGATATTTTCTCCCTTAAAAGGATTTCTTGGAGAAAATGATCTTCAAAATGTTCTAACTGAAAAAAGACTTATGAATGATGTTCCTTGGACGATTCCAATTTTACTAGATTTTAATAAAAAAGATATTAAAGATATCAAAGAAGGAGACACATTATTACTGACAAATAATGAAATTGGTGTTATGGCACTACTTGATGTCAATGAAATCTACAAATTTAATAAAAAAACATTAGCAAACAAGGTTTATCAAACAAATGACATAAATCATCCGGGAGTTGCAAATGTTAATAATTTAAAAGAAATATTTTTAGGAGGAAAAATTTCACTTATTGAAAGTAAAATAAGAGAATTTGATAAATATAATCTAATACCAAAAGAAACAAGGTTTTTATTTAAAGAAAAAGGTTGGCAAGAAATTGTTGCTTTTCAAACAAGAAATCCACCACATATTGGCCACGAATATGTTCAAAAAACAGCTTTAACATTTGTTGATGGGATATTTATTAATCCAATTATAGGTAAGAAAAAAGCAGGTGACTTTAGAGATGAGGTAATTCTTGCATCATATGAAACTTTAATAAAACATTATTATCTAAAAGAAAGAGCAGTGATGTCTATTTTAAGAACATCTATGAAATACGCAGGACCAAGAGAGGCAATTCACCATGCAATTATGCGTAAAAACTTTGGATGCACACATTTTATTGTTGGAAGAGATCATGCTGGTATTGGAAACTACTATGGACCATATGATGCTCATGAAATATTTAATGAATTTCCAGATTTAGGAATAATTCCTCTATTCTTCCGCTCTTTTTCAAGATGTACAAAATGTGGAAGTGTGGTAAATGAAAAAATCTGCCCCCATGATCAAAAGTATCACATAAATTTCAGTGGTAAAAAAATAAGAGAAATATTGAGAGATGGAAAAACTCCTTCTGAAGATATGATTCGAAAAGAAGTAACTGAAACCATTTTAAAATTCAAAAAACCCTTTGTTGAATAAAATAGGTTATATAAATGAAGTTAGCAGAATTAAAAGGTAAAGGGCTATTAATACATCATTGGGATACAGATGGAATATGTTCTGCCCGACTTATATTAAATGCCCTATCAGATAAAGAAATCGAAAATAAAACACCAGAACTTGGCAACTATTATTTAACAGAAAACGAACTTGGCAACTATTCCAAATACGATTTCATAATAATTGTTGATATGAATCTACCAGAAAGTAATATACTTAAATTAGCAGAAAATGCAGAAGTTTTAATATTTGATCATCATCTTGGAAAGATAATTGATACAGCATTTCATCATAATCCTGTTATAAAAGGGGAAAATCCAGATAAATATCCATCTGCTAGTTGGATTATAAATGAATTTCTAGGAAATGATGTGAACCTTTTTGCTTTACTTGGAATTGTTGGAGATCATGAACAAAAAATTAAAAACAATGAGGAATTTTATAAAAAAATAAAAGATTTCTGTAAAGAAAATCACCTTGATTTTAAAGATTTTTTAAAAATGGTTTATCTTCTTGATTCAAATTATAAATCAGGTAATAAGAAAGCTGTTGAAAAAGCGCCATCTCTTCTTCCATCAAATGATGTTGCAAATTATATTTTAAATAATAAAACATGGAATGAAAATCTAGTAAAATTAGATAATGAAATAACAGAAATTCTTGGAAAACCTGCAGATGAAATTGATGGAATTATTTTAAAAAAAATTAGCACATCATATAACATTATCTCAACTATAACAAGAAAGATTGCTTGGGAAAGTGGTAAAAACACAATTGTTGTAAACACAGGTTTCTTTGAAGATAAAGATCAAATCTATATGAGAAGTATAAAAAATGCAGAACCAATGATAAAACGAGGCAAATCATTAGGCTTTAAATGTGGAGGAAAAAAAGAAGTTCTTGGGGCAATTGTCCCCAAAGGAAAATCTGAATCATTTGTCCAAGAAATGTTAGATTTTTTAAAAAAGTGATAAAGAGGTGAATTTAAAAATGAAAGAACAAAAAGCAACACATGTAACATGGCATTCTCATAAAGTAGAAAGGAAAGAAAGGGAATCACTTTTAAAACAAAAAGGAGTTGTAATATGGATTACTGGTCTATCAGGAAGTGGGAAATCAACTATAGCAAATGAAGTAGCATACAAATTACACAAAATGGGAAAGATCACATATGTTTTAGATGGAGATAACGTAAGACATGGTTTAAACAAAGATTTAGGTTTTTCACCTGAGGATAGAAATGAAAACATAAGAAGAATATCTGAAGTGGCAAAACTTTTTGCAGATGCAGGAGTCATAACATTAACTGCATTTATTTCGCCCTACAGAAAGTATAGAAATTTTTGCAGGGAACTTGTTGGTCCAAGACGTTTTATAGAAGTTTATGCAAAAGCATCTCTAAAAACATGTGAAGATAGAGATCCCAAAGGATTATATAAAAAAGCAAGAGAAGGTATTATCAAAGATTTTACAGGAATAAATGCCCCTTATGAAGAACCAGAGAATCCTGAGTTAATAGCAGACACTGATAAGGAAACTGTTGAAGAAAGTGCAGAAAAGGTAATTAAAAAATTAGAAGAATTTGGATGTATATAAAAAATAAAAGAGTCAAAATGATTCTAGATAAAAGTGTCAATTATATTGTATCTGGATTAGAAAGATCTGGAACATCTATGCTTATGCAAATATTACATGCAGGAAAAATACCTATTTGCTATGATAACAAGCGCCCTCCAGATAAATTTAATCCAAAAGGATACTTCGAACTAGAAGGTGGAAAGATTATAAGCAAACTAGAAGATGGTAAATTTCCACTTAATAATTTTAAAGGAAAGTTCATAAAAATAACAACTTATGGGCTAAAATATCTACCACCTGGAAAATATAAAATAATTTACTCAGAAAGAGATATTGAAGAAATTCTTGATTCAATGGAGAAAATGATAGGGAAAAAAGACAAAAATCGTAAACATACAAAAGAAAACATAAAAAAATTAAATAATTTAATAAAAAGAGAAATACAAGAAAGAATCGATGTTAATGTAATAGAAATAAACTATAATGAAACTTTATCAAATCCAGAGGAAAATATTTGCAAAATATTAGATTTCTTAAATTTACCAAAGGATAACCTTCAAAGTATGATCAATGCAGTGGATATAAACCTGTATACACCAAAAAAAATAAAAAAAATTGAAGAAAGATGAATAAGGAAATTTTTTTAAAAGATAGAGTTTCAAATTATAAAAATTTTATTTTTATTGTAATTGCATTTCTTGTTTTAGTAATATTTTATTATCTACCAACCCCTAATAGTTTATCCCATGATGGACAAGTAATGATTGGAATACTTATAATGGCTGCAATTTTATGGATCACTGAACCTATACCACTAGCTGTTACCGGTCTTTTGATTATGATAATACAACCACTATTACATATTATACCACCAGCAGAAGTTTTTTCCTCATTTGGAAATCAAGCAGTATTTTTTTTAATTGGTGCATTTATTTTAGCTGGCGCTGTGGAAAAACATGGACTCCATAGAAGAATTGCTTTAAAATTTCTAAGTCAATTTGAAAAAAATCCTCGCCTTTTTACTTTTGGAATTATGATTTCATGTGCTTTTATGTCCTTTGTAATGCCAGAGCATGGCGTTGCTGCATTCTTTTTACCTATTGTTATTTCAATATTAATTGCTATGAAAATAGTTCCAAAAAAGAGTAACTTCGGAAAAATAAGTATGCTAAGTATTGCATACGGTTGTTCAATAGGAAGTCTAGGAACCTTAATTGGAGGAGCAAGAAACCCTCTAACCATTGGTATTTTATCAAGTTTACCTGATCCAATTCCTGTAACATTTTTTGATTGGATGAAATATTCAATGCCCATAGTTTTTATTACATTACCTCTGGTGTGGCTGGTATTACAATTATCATTTCCCATTGAAATAAAGGATATAACTGGTGCGAAAAAAGAAATAACTAAGCAAGTAAATATTGCAGGTAAAATAAGTAAAAATGAATTAAAGGTTCTTATTATTTTAATAATCACTATTTTATTATGGATTTTTCTTTCATCTCATGAGTATTTTGGACTAGCAGTTATAGCAATACTTGGTAGCTTTTTATTGTTTTTAACAAGAACTATAACTTGGCAAGATGTAGAAAATCGTGTTCCATGGGGTATAATACTACTTTATGGTGGAGCAATAACACTAGGTTTTGGAATTCAAAAGACAGGTGCGGGCTCATGGATTGCACATAATTTATTTATTACAGTAGGTGTAAATCCATACCTTGTTATCCTTGTAATGATTATCTTTACAATACTATTAACTAATGTCATGTCAAATATTGGGGCAGTAGCAATACTTCTTCCGATTGGTATTGCAATTGCACCTGAAATAGGAATAAGTCCTTTACTTGCTTCAATGTTAATTGCGTTAAGTGGGGGTCTTGCCTTTATGTTTGTAATTGCCACTCCTGGAAATGCAATTACTTACTCTTCAGGTTATTTTTCAACAAGAGATCTACTAAAAGCAGGAAGTATAGCAAATATTATATGTATAGTAATTATTTTTATGATAGCAATTGTTTATTGGATGGGTATTTTAAGGATATGAAAAAATTATTAAATCTGATACTAAATTCAGAAGGGCAAATTTGATGTTTAAAAATATATTAATTCCTATATCATCAGAATATTATTCTAAAGAGGTTTTAGAACGTAGTGTTTTTCTTGCTGAGAAATTTAAGAGTACAATAAACTTAATATATATAATTGAAGTAAAGACTTTAAATCAAACAGATAAAGAGTCTGACTCCTACAGAACCCCATATGAAATCGCAGAAACAAAAAATGAAATAAGAAATAAACAAAAACAAGCAGCAGATCAAATTGTTTTTGAAGATGCAAAATTCTATTTAAAAAATAAAAAAATTCCATTTGAAGGAAAAATTATTGAAGGAGAATTTAGCAACATAGTAAAAAGAGAAATTGATTTCAAGTCTTATGATTTAATTTTGATGGGTTTTGAAAAAGAATGCAATCTTAACTATAGGCTCTTAGATGATATTGATGTATCTGTTTGGGTTGAATCAGAAAGGGATGGTAATTCTATTCTTGCGATTTGTTCTAATCTTGCCCCAAATAAAAAAGTCCCAGAAATGAGTATTAAACTTACAAAAATCCTTGGTTGGAATCTACATATGATATATGTTGTTGATACAGAAGATACTGTTCAAGTTGATGAACAAGGAAAAAGATCCACAAAAAAACCTAAAAAAGCTCTATTTTCAACAGGTGAAAATTTTGTAAAAGAAATGATTAAAAAGGGTATAAATGTAGAACTCATTCAAGGTAGTTTAGAAAAAGAAACATTAAAAGCTGCAGAAAAAATAAATCCAAATCTTATAGTCGTAGGACGAGAACAAAAGAAAAAAGGTATGTTAGGATTACCTGTTAGAAATCTAAAAAGAAAATTAGCAGAAAAATGCAAGTACTCAATACTTTTTTTAAATTGATTTTACCCAGGATTTTGATAATATAAATATATCATATTCTTTATCTTTCATTTTAAATTCTTTTGCTAAAAAACACATAAAAATTGGAAGAATGGTTATATTATAGAAAAAAAGAATTTTGGGCAAATGTAAAATAGGCGAATTAAGCTTACACGTCAAAGGCGATTGTTATGAAAGCTGTAATTTTAGCTGCAGGGGAAGGAAGGCGATTACGACCTTTTACAGAAACTTTACCAAAGGTTATGTTACCTGTTGCTAATAAACCGGTATTAGAGTATGTTATTGATGCAGTTAAAAAGAGTGGAATAACAGATATAATATTAGTAGTTGGATATAAAAAAGAAGTGATTATGGAGCACTTTAAGGATTACCAAGAACCAAAAATTACATATGTTATACAAAATAAACAATTAGGAACATCCCACGCACTTCTTCAAGCCAAGAATTACATAGCTGGTCCATTTATAGTTATATCTGGTGATAATATTATTAATCAAACTAGCATTTCAAAATTAATTAAAGATACCTCAAAATATTCAATGCTTATTAAAGAACATCCCCATCCATCAAAATATGGTGTAGTATTTATTGAAAAAAATAGATTAAAAGAAATAATAGAAAAACCAAAAGACGAAGTAGGTAAATTTATTTCCATAGGAATATACAAACTGCCAAAATCAATATTTAATAGTATAGAAGAATTAGCATCAAATGGTATTTATGCGTTATCATCAGTAATTCAATCGATAATTGATAAGGGCGAAACAATTAATACAATTATTGCTAACTCCTGGATGGATATAGTTTATCCATGGGATTTAATTAATCTGAATGAATCAATGATCCATAATACAAATTCATCAATTAGTGGTGTGATAGAAAAAGGAGTAATAATTAAAGGAAATGTATCAGTTGGAAAAGATACAAAAATCTATTCTGGATGTTATATTGTAGGACCTGTGGTTATTGGAGAGGGTTGTGAAATTGGGCCTAATGCATGTATTTTTCCCTCTACAACAATTGGTCATAATTCTGTTATTCATCCATTTACTCAATTAAGAAATAGCGTTATTATGAATGATGTTCATATTGGTTCAAATTCCATTATTAAAAATTCAATTGTTGGTAGAGGAAGTATTGTAGGAAATAATTTCTCTTCAAGGGAGGGAACTTCAATTTTTGAAATCGAAGGAGAATTTAAAAAAATCGAAAACATAGGTTCTATGATTGGAGAAGATTGTAATATCGGCGATCATGTTATTGTTGAACCTGGCAAAATAATTGGTAGAAAATGTAATATCGTATCATTGAAAAGGATTATTGATAATATTCCAAGTGAAAATAAAGTGATGTAAAGTGTGTGGAATAGTTGGTTATACTGGTTTCAGAGATGCACATAATGTTTTAATTGATTGTTTAAAAAGGCTTGAATATAGAGGTTATGATTCTGCAGGACTTTGTGTATTGGACAAGAAATTTCAGGTTTTTAAGGATGTTGGAGAGATATCAAAATTAGAAAAAGAAATTCCAAAATTAATAGGCGATAACGGGATTTCACATACTCGGTGGGCAACCCAAGGAGCTGTAACAAAAGAAAATGCGCATCCTCATTTAAGTTTTAATAATAAAATTGCTATAATTCATAATGGAATTATTGAAAATTTTAAAAAATTAAAGGAAGAATTAGAAAAAAAAGGTGTTAAATTTTCTTCTCAGACTGATTCAGAAGTAATAGCTAATTTGATAAATGATAATTATTTGGGTAATTTAAAAGAAGCAGTAATTAAAGCAATAAAAAAATTACAGGGTTCATATGCTATTGCTGTCCTTTGTGAAGATGAGCCTGATTTAATAGTTGGTGCAAGAAAAGAAAGCCCTCTTGTAATTGGCATTGGTGACAATGAAAACTTCCTTGCATCTGATATTCCTGCATTTTTAAAATATACAAATAGAGTGATGTTTCTTGATGAAGGTGAGATATGTTCTATTACAAAAAATTCAGTAAAGATATTTAATGAAAAGAACGAAGAGATTGAAAAAAGTGAAAATTTAATAAAATGGGATATAAAAGATGCTGAGAAATCAGGTTTTCCTCATTTTATGCTTAAAGAAATTTATGATCAGCCAGACACTATTCATCGGGTTTTTATTGGAAGAATCTCAGAAATTGATAGAACTGTTGAATTTCATGAAAGAATTGAAAATTTACTAACTAATGATATAAATTCTATTCATTTAGTTGCATGTGGTACATCCTTTTATTCAGGACTTGTTGGCAAATATATTATTGAAAAATTAACTGGAATACCTGTCATTGTAGAGCTTGCATCTGAATATAGATATTTTGGAACAAAAGATGAAAATTCACTAATAATTGGTATAACCCAGTCTGGAGAAACTGCTGACACTCTTGCTGCTTTAAGAGAGGCAAAAAATTCAGGGTGTAAAACACTGGTTATTACCAATGTTATCGGTAGCACTGCAACAAGGATTTCAGATGCATTTATATTAACTCAATCAGGTCCAGAAATTGGTGTTGCTGCTACAAAAACTTTTACTTCGCAAATATTAGTCCTATTTTTAATTGGATTAAAACTTGGTATTATTAAAAATAAAATAGGTGCAGATGATCTATATAATTATATACTTGATTTAAAAGAATTACCAAGAATTGTAAGACAGATTCTTGAAGAAAGTAATAATATTAAAGAAATAGCATATCAATTAAAAAATGCAAAATCAATTTTTTTCATAGGAAGAGGTATCAACTATCCGCTATCTTTAGAGGGTGCGTTAAAACTCAAAGAAATTTCATATATTCATGCAGAGGGTTTAGCTGCAGGTGAGCTAAAACATGGTCCTTTTGCATTGCTTACAAAGATTACTCCTGTTGTTGCCATTGTAACAAATGATTTGACATATAATAAAATAATTGCAAATATCGGTGAAGTAAAAGCAAGAGGACCACAGGTTGTAGCTATTGCTGAAGAAAATGATACTGAAATAGAAAAACATGCTGATTTTGTAATTCGTTTTCCATCAAATTCAAACATTCTTTCTTGTATCCCAATTTCTGTAATATTACAGCTTCTTGCATACCATGTAGCACGTTTAAATAATTGTTCGATTGATAAGCCTAGAAATTTAGCAAAATCAGTAACAGTTGAATAGGAGAAAAGTAAGATGAAATGTGTTATCCTTGCTGCAGGTGAAGGAAAACGAATGCACCCATTAACCTTTACTCGTCCAAAGGTTATGCTTCCCATTGCAAATAAACCAATATTGGAATGGAATTTATTAAACGCAAAAGAAGCTGGAGTTAAGGATTTTATTTTTGTTGTAGGATATAAAAGTGAAATGGTCAGAAACTATTTTAAAAAAGGAGAAAAATGGGATATTTCTATTGAGTATATAAATCAGGGAAAAGCATTAGGGACAGCACATGCAGTAGGAATGGTTAAAAGATTTGTTGATAAATTTATTGTTCTAAGTGGAGACACTATTTTTGGTAAGGAAGATATAAAAAATATAATAAAAAATGAAAATTGCATGGGATTATTAAATGTTCAAAACTCGGAAGACTATGGAATTGTTGAAATAAACGGAAAAAAAGTAATAAAAATATATGAAAAAATGGAAAAACCATTTTCTAATGTAATTAATGCAGGAATTTATAATTTTAATAAAAACATATTTGATTTCATTCAAAAAACAAAAAAATCTACAAGAGGGGAGTATGAAATAACAGATTCGATAAATATGATGATAAAAGATAGTGAAGTTGAAGGTGTTTTTTTAAAGGAATGGAGAGATGTTATTTATCCATGGCATTTACTTGATGCAAATGAAGAAATTCTGAAAAAAATAGATAAAAAATTAGATGGAATAGCAGAAAATAATATAGAAATAATTGGAAATGTGCAAATTGGCAAGAATAGCAAAATTTTAAGTGGAACATATATTGAAGGTCCAGTTGTAATTGGTGAAAATTGTAAGATAGGGCCAAATTGCTACATAAGATCTTTTACTTCAATTGGAAACTCTTGTCATGTTGGTAATGCATGTGAAATTAAAAACTCAATTTTACTAGATAATACCAACGCTCCACATCAGAATTATGTTGGTGATTCAATAATTGGTGAAAATTGTAATTTGGGTGCAGGTGCAAAAGTCGCAAACTTACGCCTCGATAAAAAAAATATATTTGTAATATTAAATGGAAAAAAAATTAATACAAAACGAAGAAAACTTGGAGTTATATTGGGAGATAATATTCAAACAGGAATTAATTCGATGATGAATATTGGATCTATTATTGGCAATAATTGTTTTATAGGTCCTGGTGCACTTGTATCTGGAGAGTTTACCTCAAATAGCAGGATTGAATAATTTTTTACTAATCTTTTTATATAGTTTTTATCTATCTGCTGTTAAAATATGATAGGTAGGAAATCCTTCTTAATTGTTGCCACTCATTATATATCTGATGTACTAGGTTTTGTTGGTTTAGTTATTTTATCTAAACTATGGGGTGTATTTGCTCCAGAAGCTCTAGGTATAATCGGGTTTGCAATGTCTTTTATCTCATTGTTTGGTATTATTACAGATTTTGGTTTTTCTGCAGCCCATATTAAAAGGATTTCAGAAGGTAAAGACCTCGGAAAATGTATTGGTACATTTGTTGCTATCAAACTCCTTTTAACATCCCTGATGATTGTAGTGGTATTTGCCAGTATTTTCATTTGGAAAAATGTGTTCAATGGAGGTTTTTATGATGCAACAACTGAGACAGTAATATTAATAATGGTAATTTACTCAGTATTTAACAATCTTCAAAATATTCCAATTCATACTTTTATTGGTAAAAGAGAAATAGCAAAATTACAAATAACAAGATTAACAGAAAATTTTGTCAAATTGCCTCTAACAATAATTGTTGCTCTGGCTGGTGTTAGAGTGATGGGATATGCCATTACACCTGCAATTCAATGGCCAGAATTTCTTCAACCTCTGCAGAAATTTCTTGCGACACATGCAACTGGATCTTTAGCTTTCACCTATGTATTTGCCCTAATAGCAACAACCATTGTTGGTATATGGTATATGCGTAGAGATCCTTTAAAAAGGCCAAGCCTTGCTTTAGCCAAGAATTATTTTAAGTTTGCTCTTCCCATAGCTCTTACATCTGTTATATCAACAATTGCTTATAATGTTGATAAGGTTATGATAGGTTATTTCTGGACATCTGCTGAAGTTGGGTATTATTTTGCATTTCAGAGAGTAATCGGATTTATTACAGTTTTACATATTTCAGTTGGAACAATTTTATTTCCAACAATATCCAAACAATATTCTGAAAAAAATATTGATGGAGCAAAAAAAATCGTTCATCTTGCAGAACGATATATTTCCATGGTTTTAATTCCACCACTGGTTTTAGTATTTGTTTTTGCAGAACCTGCAATTAATATATTTTTAGATAGTTCTTTTTTACCAGCAACATCAGTATTTATTCTACTAGTTGTTCATGCTTTTATAAGAGGTATGTCAGGACCATATTCGAGTTTAATTACTGGTATGAATAGACCAGATATTTCAGCAAAATTAGGACTCATTGTTTGCATTTCAAACATTATCTTAAATTATTTAATTATTCCAGAAAATGGAATTCTATCAAATATACAGGTTGGCAATCTAAATCTTAGTATTAATGGAGCACCAGGTGCTGCTCTTGCAACAGTTTTATCATTTTTATTTATGTTTTTTGGAGGGAGACTCATTTCGAAGAAATTAACTGGGATTAAACTTCTCCAAAATCATACTCCTCGACACATAATTGCTGGGTGTATTATGGGCATTTTGCTTTATCTTCTTGCGTATAAAACATACTTATTTCCAGTAATAAGATGGTACACACTTTTAGGATTTGGTTTAATTGGTCTGGTAATCTATATCTTAGTATTATTCTTACTTAAGGAGTTTTCAAAAAAGGATTTCCAATTCTTTTTTGATATTATTCATCCAAAAGAAATGATTAACTATGTTAAATCTGAATTAAAAAATGATAATAAGAAAAAATAGATTAATAAAATCTAAAACCATTTAATAATAAAAAGTTAATATTAGAAAATATCTTTGCTTTTAATAAAAGAGTATGTAATATTTAAATACAAAATAGATATATATGATAGTTTGAGGGAGGTGTCAAATATGCAGAAAAAAATATATAAAAAAGCAATAGTTTTTATTACAATAATAATTTTTTTCGGAGCTAGTTTTACTTCTGTTACAAGTTTGAAAATTTATAATAATAAGATTCACACATTGGAAATACATCCTTTTAGAAATCCTTTATTTCCAACAGATTTTATTTTTGATCATCCAATAAAAAATAAAGAAATGAACCCCATTGGTTCAGTTTTTATTAATATCGGACAGTGCGTTCAGCAAATACATGATAATGGATATATTGTCACTGGTTTTAAACAAAAATTTGATTTTAGAAATCCAGGTTCTGGTATTATTCAGAATACAATAATTATGAAACATAATGCAAACGGAGAAGGTGAATGGAAAAAAACATTTGAATTTATGAATGGTAATATGGGAAATTCAATTCAACAGACCGATGATAAGGGATTTATAATCGGAGGTTCTGCAGTTTCATCAGACATTTCATATGCTTTATTATTAAAAACCGATGATCAAGGAAATGAAGAATGGAAAAAAACATATCAAGGTTTTAAAAACTCTATGGCAAATTCTGTTCAACAAACTGCTGATAAAGGTTTCATTTTAACAGGATCGTCATCATCTTCAAATGATGAAAATATTACATTATTGTTGCTATTAAAAACTGATGAAGTAGGAAACGTAGAATGGAACAAAACATTTTATTATGACAATATTAGTATGGGGTATTCTGTTCAGCAGACAGAGGATATGGGATATATAATCACAGGTGGTACAGGAAATTTTGAATTTTTACCAGGATCACTAAATATTAATTTTAAGGTATTAGTTTTAAAAACCGATATCAGCGGAAATATTGAATGGAGTAAAATATTTGAATTTATGGATATAGATATTGGATATTCTGTTCAACAGACAAAAGATAAGGGATATATAATTGGTGGAACTACAATATTGATATCTTCTTATACATCTCATGCGCTACTTCTAAAGCTCGATGAGCTAGGAAATGAACAATGGCATAAAACGTTAGCTAAAAAAAATGGTAGGTCTGTTCAGCAGACAGAGGATAATGGATATATTCTTGGTGGAACCAATACTGCTTCATCTAAGGCTATGCTTTTAAAAACAGATGAAAATGGAAATGAACAATGGACAAAAACATATAAAGGTTTAGGAATTTCTGTAGGAATATCTGTAAAACAAACAGTTGACAAGGGCTTTATTCTGACTGGTTCTACCTCGAAGTCAATTTATTCATTAAAAACCTCTACCTACCTTGTAAAAACAGATGAAAATGGGAATTTAGTATGGAATAAAGCACTTATAAAAAATAATCATAAACTTGAATCTAACATTAAATACAACCATTTCAGAATTTTACAAAAAACATTTCTACAAAAATTTTTTGAAAAATCACCGGTTCTTAAAAGGTTATTATTTCTTTTAATTTCACAAATTAAAGATATGCTATATTAAATACATTAATTTATATTACTACCCTGATAATATTACAAAATTATTAAATACATCTATAAATTTTATTAATTAAAGCATTATCTGAAAAACTAGAAAAAATGATATATAACAATTTAAAAAGAACATCTATTTTAATGTAAAATAATGATATCAATATTAAATTACGGAATGGGGAATATTCGTTCAATCTTAAATGCCTTAAATTATATAGGAGTTAAATCACAAATTATTGATTCATCAGCACAAATTCTAAAGAGTGAAAAATTAATATTACCTGGTGTTGGATCTTTTAAATTAGCGATGAAAAATATAAAAGAAAAAAAATTTTTAGATCCTTTAGATAAAATCGCATTAAAGAAGAAAATACCGATTTTAGGTATCTGTCTTGGTATGCAATTAATGGCAGAAGAAAGCGATGAATATGGAATTACAAAAGGATTAGGATGGATTAGGGGTAATTTAAGGAAATTTCCAGCAGAAAAGTTAAATATTAAAGTTCCTCATGTAGGATTTAATACTGTGTATTTTAAAAAAGAAAATTCTCTACTGTATAAAGGTCTTGGAGAAAAGGCTGATTACTACTTTGTTCATAGCTATAGAATCTCATGCGATCAGTGTGATAAAATATCAGGATGGTCTCGATATGGTGAAAAATTTGTGGCTAGTATAGAACAAGATAACATTTTTGGAACACAATTTCATCCAGAGAAGAGCCAAAGTAATGGATTAAAGTTGTTAAAGAATTTTGCAGACTTATAATGGTCGATTAAATGCTGAAAGAGAGATTAATCTTTACATTACTAATGAAAAATGGTTCGTATCAATTAAGTAGAAATTTCAATTTACAAGATGTTGGAGATTTAAAGTGGATTAAAAAATATTATAATTTTGATGCTATTGCTTTTTCAATTGATGAATTAATAGTATTAAATGTTGAAAGAGAAGAAAAAAATATTAAGATTTTTTGTAAAAATTTATTAAAATTAAATGAAAAATGTTTTATGCCTATTGCTGCTGGTGGAGGTATTCGTTCAATTGAGGATGCGTATCTTATTTTAAATTCAGGTGCTGATAAATTGGTGGTAAATACACCACTAATAAGTCAACCTGATCTTGTTAAATCTTTAGTGGAAACATTTGGCAGTCAATGTGTAATTGCATCAATTGACTTTAAAAAATATGAGGATGGATCAATCGATGTTTTTATAGATAATGGTAGAAAAGTAACAGGAAATACTCTTGAAGAGGCTGTTATGAATGCACATGATCTTGGATGTGGAGAATTATATGTAACTTCGATGGAACAAGATGGAACAGGTTATGGATATGATTTAGATATTCTTCAAAAGATTATAAAAATCTCAAAAATCCCAGTTATTGCTTCAGGAGGTGTAGGAAAATATGAGCATTTTGTTAATGGAATTAAAAAGGCAAAAGCTTCTGCTGTTTCAACAGCAAATCTTTTTAATTTTATGGCCAATGGCCCTTCTTTTGTTAGAGATACAATGATAAAGCAGGGATTAAATATGGCAACTTGGGATATTGATTTCTATAGTCAATATAAATAAAAGAAAAAATTATTAGAATTAATCGATATTTCATTTTTATATAAAATATGGTGGGAAATTTAATGAATCAATTAGAATATGAGTCTAACAATAAAACTAAAGATAAAAAAATTTTGTCCAATGTTGATCAGAAAAATTGGATTCATTTTAAATTAAAACCTGGTGAAAAAATTATCATGTGTAAGCGGTGTTTGACTCTTTCTACAAGACCAAGAGCGCAATATGATCAAAACGGAATATGTAATGCATGTAGATGGTCTGAATTTAAAAAATCTAAGATAGACTGGAATAAACGATGGAAAGAACTTGAAATTATATGTGATGATTTTAGATGTTCAGATGGATCTAAATGGGATGTTTTAGTACCTTGCAGTGGAGGAAAAGATGGAACTTATGTTGCATGGATGTTAAAAAATAAACTTAATATGCATCCTCTTTGTATAACAATGAAACCTCAGATGCAAACAGAGATAGGACGAAAGAATCTTGAAAATTTTGCTAATTCTGGTTTCGATCATATTCTAATTACACCGAATCCGAAGATCTATCAAAGCTTAGCAAAAAGGGGCTTAATTGAGCAAGGTAGACCTAAAATGCCATTTGTAATTGGCATATCTCTTTTAATTATTAATTTTGCATTAAAATTCAATATTCCTCTTATTTTTTATGGTGAAGAGGGAGAAGAAGAATATGGAGGAGCTACTTCCCAAATTGGTAAATATAAAATAACGCGGGATTATTTAATAAATTATTATTATAGTGGACATGATCCATCTGAATATCTTGATGAATTTTCAAGAGAAGAATTAAAATGGTGGCAGTTACCATCAGATAAAGATTTTGAAGAATCCGGTTTATATTTGACCCATTGGTCACATTATGAAAATTGGGATCCATATAAACATTATTTACTTGCTAGAGATAAATGTGGTTTTCAAACACTTCCCCATAGAAGTGTTGGAACCTATACTAATTTTGCTCAACTAGATGATGACCTACAAGATTTACATGCATATTTGATGTATATAAAATTTGGATTTGGAAGATGTTGGTCAGATGCATGTATTGATATTAGAAGAGGTGCAATGGATCGAGATCAGGCAATTGCTCTTGTTAAAGCATATGATGGGGAATTTCCAGATCAATTACTAAATAAATATTTAGATTATTTTGAAATGACAGAAAAAGAATTTTTTAATGTAATTGACTCATTCAGAAGCCCGGATATATGGGAAAAAGTTAATGGTGAATGGAAACTAAAATTTGAAATCAAATAAAAAATCTTTATTTTATTCTTAGAGATTTTGCAGGAATTCCAACCACGACAGAGTTTTTTGGAACATTTTTATTTACAAGGCTATAGGCTCCTACTAATGCATTCTTACCAATTTTTACTCCAGGCATAATTGTACTATGGGTGCCTATTCGAGCACCTTCTTCAATGATTACCTTACCAGTTTTATTGTCAATTGTTGATATTGAATAAATTGAGCAATGACTCCCTATTTGAACATCTTTTCCTATTTCAATGCCATATTTTGCATTCATATATGTATAACAACCAATGTCACAGCCCTTACCTAACTTTAAATTGTCATGGTGCTGACATCGCCAACCGTATTTTGTATAACCTTCTTTATTAAATTCTGGATATTTCCAAGTCTTAAATCGATTCAATTGTAAACAACCAAAAAACAATAATTTCTAGTTTTATATTTTTTACGAAATTCTTACTTAAAAGATTTTTCTGGTTTATCCTTTTTAAAGTTTTTATCAAAATTTTAGAATAAAGATTTTTTGATAAAAAAAATATTAGTAGATTAATCAAAATATTATTAATAATTATTGTAACTTTATATAATCTATTTCAGCTTAATATCTTTGTAAAAAGAACAATATGTTACTAATATAAAAAATAAATTTGAACAATATTAATATTATTACCAAATAATTAATATAGTGAATATAACATTATAAATTAAAATATTATTCAAAGGGAGGTACAAATATGAAATATAAAAATTTGTTTAAAATGACTCTTGTTATTGGAGTTTTGTTTTTATTTATTGGAGCAATTGTTATACCTACTATAAGTAGCTATAGTAATAACGTGAATCAAAGATTTTCATCAAAAGGATTACTTTCTTTTAATCCTTTTAAACAGGGATGGAAGTACCGTAAAAATATTACAATAAATCATAATAAAGTTACTGGGAATCTTCAATTTTTTCCAGTATTAATTAGTACTATTGATTATGATTTACGTGATAAAGCACAAATAGATGGTGATGATATTTTATTTATGAATGATAAAGGTGAAGCTAATCAATTATATCATGAGATAGAATATTATGATGAAAATACTGGTGAACTTATCGCCTGGGTGAATATACCAATTATTTCTTCAAGTATAGATACTGTTTTTTATATGTATTATGGTAATCCTAGTTGTAATAATCAGCAGAATGTTGAAGGTACTTGGGATTCTGATTTTGTTATGGTTCATCATTTAGATGAATCTAGTGGAGTACATTATGATTCTACTTCAAATAATCATGATACATCTTTTGTCCAAGTGTCAAATCAGGATGCTGTTGGCAAAATTGGTGGTGCTGATGATTTTGAGGCTAATAATAAAGATTATTTGGATATTCCTTATAGCCCAGATTGGAATTTTGGATC
>CAYFVP010000039.1:0-18871 GCA_964346655.1 uncultured Thermoplasmatales archaeon | reverse complement strand
ATATCGTCTGATTTCTTCAGGTAAACTCTTCATCCCATCCATGTAAGACTTGGTATAGTTGAACTTATGCATGGATTTTTCGGTTTATTCAAAAAGTTCTCGGTTAGCTAAACAAATACCAAAAAATAACAATTTAGTAAATAATTTTTTATAATCCTTCAGCATTAGTAAATATATAATAAATAGTCGGAGGAGGTTAAATATGCATAAATATATCCTTACAATCGAAGCAATATTTTTAGTTATTTTTTTATCTTTGACACAATTGTCGGTTGGTTATGATATCAGTGATTCTATGGATGAATTTATAGATAAGAATGGCAATTCTATAAAATATATAAATCAAGATTTTTTTGATTGTTACTCTATTAAGGATATTCCCGATTTTTTTGAAATTCAAAATAATGATGGTCTTTTAATACAAGTAAGTAAAGTATCTGAAGTTAGTGAACCAATAAAACAAAATCAACAATTTGAAACTCCTACGGATTCTCCATGGCCAATGTATTGTCATGATGCACGTCATACAGGTAGGAGCCCTTATAGCACTTCCGGTAATGTTGGTTTTGATAGGTGGTGGTTTAAATGTAGAAATTATGTTGAAGGTTCTGCCGCGATAGATAAGGATGGAGTGATTTATTTTGGTGGTGCAGAAAAAAATGTAAAAGCAACTACTATCTATTTTTATGCTCTATTTCCAAATAGCACCGTTAAATGGAAATGTGAAGTTGATTGGTTTATCGACTCTGCTCCAGCCATTGATGAGGATGGTACTATATATGCTGGTGATAGAAGTTATGGATACGGTAAATTGTACGCTATCAATCCTAATGGTACAATAAAATGGAAATATCATACTTATGGAGAAATGTATTCTTCTCCTGTTATAGGATCTGATGGAACGATCTTTATTGGAGATGGTAATAACTATATTAATGCGATAAATCCTAATGGCACTTTAAAATGGAGATATACAACAGGTCATAAAGTCTATTCATCTCCAGCAATAGGTGATGATGGAACAGTATACTGTGGAAGTCATGATTCATATCTATATGCCCTTTATCCCAACAATGGGACCTTAAAGTGGAAGTATAAAACAGGACATTGGATACGTACAAGCCCATGCATTGGTAATGATGGTTCTATCTATGTTGTTTCTCTTGATGATTATCTTCATGCAGTTTATCCTAATGGAACACGTAAATGGATAACTTATGTTGGTGCTGGTGCTTCTCCTACTATTGGACAGGATGGAACAATATATGCTGGGTATGATACTCTACATGCTGTAAATCCAATTGATGGTTCAGTTAAATGGACATTTGATGTTGGTGGTACTATGCGTGGGGGTACTCCATGTAATTCTGCTGATGGAACAATTTATGTAGGAACCAGCGGTGGTGAAAAATTGATTGCAGTTAACCCTGATGGAACAGAAAAATGGCATCAATATATTGGAAAATGTGAATTTGCACCTGTAATTGGTGAGGATGGAACTGTATATATTGGTTCTTCAGTTATGGAGGAAGTATATTCTGGTGCATTTATTAATGTTGGTTATCTTTATGCTTTTAATGAAAAAGATTCAAATGCTCCTTCTACACCAAAAGTAACAGGACCAACAAAAGTTAATTCAAAAAAAGAAATTGATTACACTTTTAAATCAACATCACCACTTGGAAATGATGTCTATTACTATATTGAGTGGGGTGATCATGATTGGACTACAGATTGGTGGGTTGGTCCTATTGGTTCTGGTGAAAAAGCAATCATCAGCCATACCTGGTCAGAACCCGGAACATACTCCATTAGAACCAGATGTAAGGACTCCGATAATCTTTGGAGTGATTGGAAGGAGAAAGAGGTGACTGTTCCCAGAAACAGAGTTTCTTTTACCAATAATTGGTTTAGATTTATAGATATGTTTCCTATACTCCGATATCTGTTAGGATTATTGTAATCCACATACATCTTTTTTGTTCTCTTGACCACTACCTTTGAGATATGGAAAATTATTTATTATAAAAAATAATATATACTTGGGGTCTAGTTATTCGGAAATAAGATTGAAAAATTGTTAGGATCATCCTAATTTTTTATCGTATCTTTATTTCCTCCCTTAAATAAACTAGACCCCAACATATTTACATTGTTTGAAATGAAAATTTTTTTGTTACATTTGTTACAATTAATCAACGAAAAATTTAAATTAAGATATTATATTAACGAATTACATTTTAGGGAGGTATAATTAGATATGATAAAAAATATTTTTAAGAAATATTTTGTAATAGGAATAATAATTTTGTTTGTTGGAGCAAGTGTTATACCGAGTATAAGTGGAAATATTGTAAAAATGAATAATAATATATGGTCAAAACCAAGTAATTTTTTTGATAGTGAAACTATCTATGTTGATAATGATTCTGAATGTCCTGGAGATGGTACATTAGGGTGGCCCTATTGTAGAATACAGTATGCAATTGATAGTGTAAATGAAGATGATGTTGAAATAAGAGTGGGGAGTGGGACATACTATGAAAATATTGTTATAGATAAAGATAACATACAACTAATGTGGAATGGATCAGATATAATTGGTAATGATACTGGCAAACCAATTATCGATGGAAATAATACTGATGATGTAGTAAATATAACAGCTGATAGAGTAAAAATCTCTAAATTTATTATTAGGAATAGTAGTGATAACGGGGCAGGAATCAAATTGTTATCAAGTGAAAATACTCATATATTTAAGAATATTATCGAAAATAACAATGTAGGTATTAAAGTAATGAAAGATATAAATAATAATTATTTTTACCTTAATAATTTCTACAATTATTACCAAAACGCTAATGATGAAGGTGGCAATCATTGGGATTTTAATAAGACGGGCAATTACTGGCACGACCACGACGATTATACAGATAAAAATTCAGATGGAATATGTGACAAAGAATACAAAATTCCAGGGGGAGACAATGTGGATCGACGTCCGCTTGTTCATCCATACGGATCGATAAAAAACAATGATACGGAAAAAATATCCCTTACAATACAAGAAGCAATAAATTATATTGTTGTAACTGGTGAATGGCAGACAATATATGTAAAAAATGGCTTGTATTACGAGAATCTTAATTTTGATAATAAACACTATTATTTATCTCTAGAAGGTGAAAATAAAGAAACGACAATAATCGATGGTAGAGGCAATGAAAAAGTTTTTTATTTTGATAACTCAAAAAGTGTGAATATTTCAGGATTTACTATCCAAAATGCTACCGATAGCGGCGTTAATATTCGTGAAGCTGATAATATCTGTGTTTATAAAAATAATATATTAGGTTGTAAAAGGGGTATTTATTCTTTTTCTGGTAAGGGTCTAAATATTTCAAATAACACAATCACAGGATCTGGAAATATAGGGATTTATTTTCTTGAATTTTCAGAAGGTTTGATTGAAAACAATACTATAAGTTTATTTAATATGGGTATCGATATTAAAAGCTCTCGTGCCAAAATAATACATAATCGAATATTTGAAAATGGCAAAGAATTTCCCGCTTATCACGCTGCAGCTATTACACTTTATTTTCTTGGTGATGGATTTGTTTATATAATAGAAAACGAAATTTACAAAAATCATGGTAATTTTATATTCGTGGGAACAATTTTTTCAAAGGGACAAATTAAACATAATAACATTTACTCATGGAGTGGTAAAGCTGTTGTAGCAGATCTCTGTTGGGTATATGCACCGCATAACTATTGGGGTTCTGAACAAGGTCTAAAATTACGTGATGTAAGATGGAGGGGGTTTTTTTGGTGGATTTGTCCTTCGGACCACCGGTGGGATTTTTACATTCCTCCGCTTGAATAAGTTAAAACTGTTATAACTATTTTTTAATAGAATTTAAAAATATAATTCCTCTTTTTCTTTCTAATTTATCTTTCCTTTTTTCAATTTAGTTAACTTTTTATACTAGATATTTTACTTTTTAATTATTTGGTTGAGCGAGCCCAGATTTTTTGGGCGAGCGAAACCCTAAGATAATTTAATTATTAACTTATCAAGTATCCTATTATATTCTCTATCTGCCTGAATAGTTTTGTTTAAATAGTGAGAACTACCAACAGTTGTGCTAGCTCTTCCTTGAATAAAATCTGCAATAGATTCAGGAACATTATTTTCAATTAGAAAGTTATAGTTCCATTTTCGAATGGTGCTAGCAGAAACTCGGTATATTCTTATTTTTTCAAGGTATGTGTAATAGCAATATTTCGGATTAAATTCTCTAAGTTCATTAAAGAATTGTAAGGGTAAATATATCCAAAATCCTTGTTTCTTACCTTTAGAAATCGATCTTATAGGTATTCTTGCTATTTGATCTTTTAAAACAACATTCTCTATATTTTCTATTCCTTTTAGTATTTGAGTTAGTCTCATTCCAGAGTAAACTAATAACTTGAATGGAACCTTGTAATGCTTGTCTATTTGTTGATAAGATTCTTTTAATTCATTGTCAGATATATAGATCTCTCTAATCCCAGATGGTCTTAGTTTAATCTTTTTTTTCCATCTCTCAATAGGGATTCCATTGAACTCTTCGATTTCTTCATATTCCATGAAGTTGAAAAGGTTTTTTAGAGCACGGCCATAGTTATCCGTGTATTTTTCTTCAATGTTTTGTTTTAGTTGCTTAACATTTTTAATATGATTTAGTTTTCTATTAAGGCATGAGATATAATTTTTTACTTTTTGAGGTTTTATTTGCCTTATTTTCTCTAAATAACGTAAATATGAGCTTCTATTTTGTATATAATACTTCTTTAAGCTTCTATTTTGAAAATAAGGGTTATTTGGGCCTTTTTCAAGTCCTTCGCAAGGTGGAGGCCGCGGGTTCAAATCCCGCCCAGTCCATATATTCTTCCATATAAAAAATTTAATAAGATACATATTAATAGATTCTTAAATTAAAAATTTCTTTGAATAAATTTTAAAGACACTTATTTACATTTCTGATAACATTTGTAAAATAAAGCTTTTAAACTAATTATTTAAAATTATATACTGTGAATTATGATGAAAAAAATAACTGGATTTAGTTTAATTTTAGTGTTACTGCTATTTGTCTCGACTTTTTCAAATGTTAATGCGTTACATGGAAAAGAAAGAATAAATTCTTTAACTAGTACCCTTCCAATTGATGTTAGTAAAAAAGTGTGGAATGGAGAAGAATGGGCTGATACAGCAACTCATTACTTTGGTGAATCTGTATTATTTAATTTCACAATTACATATAATAAAAATTGTGAAGATGGATTATGGGCAACTGAGATAAAAGCAATAGATATATTACCGTCATTTCTTGAATATAATAGAAGTTTAAATTATAAACCAGATTTTATCAATGGAAATACTATATATTGGAATCTAACTGAGGTTTATGGAATATTTTTAGAAGATAATGAAAGTATTTCGATTGAATTTGAAGCAATAGTTACTGATTATGGTGAAGATATTAACTTTGTAGAAGTAACTGCTTGGGAAACAGGATGTGATAATAACCTTTATGGCTCTGATGATGCAGAAATCATAATTGCTGATCCTTTATTAGTTAAAAAAGAAGTATACGATCCCATAGCTGATGAATGGGTTGATGAATATTTTGGTAGTGTTACAAAAACTAATCCTATATTTTTTAGAATTAATATAACATATGCTGGTTATTATGATGTCAAGTTAATGAAATGTATGATCGTTGAGGATTTCCTACCTGATTGTTGTTTGGAGTATATTGGTAATGAAGAATTTACATATCCAGATAATATGCTCTTTCATGATCCTGCAATCACTATTTCTGAAGATTTAAAGCATGTTACATATGATTGGACCAATAAGAAGTTCAATCTTTTTGCAGGTGACAGCTTATTAATTGAATTTGAAGCAAGTGTTGTTGATTATTCTTATAGTGTCGTTGTTAATTGTGCACATGTAAAACTTTGGAATTGTCTGCAATGTCCTAATCCAATTACCTTAGAGAAAAGTGATTGTGCAAAGGTTCATTGTTTTCCACCTGACTCAGTTTTTGAAAAAAAGGTAAAAGATCCTAATACTGGTGATTGGGTTGAGGAAATAAGTGTTTATGTCGGTGATATTGTTACATATAAAATGATGCTGACTTATTATGGAAATGATGATTTTTCTGATATTAGTATTCTTGATGAGTTACATTGTACAATGGATTACGAAGAAGGTAGTGCCATTCCACCAGAAACTGAAATATCAGGAAATTTGATTTGGTGGAATTTTTCAGGTCCTTTAAATGATAGTCAAACAATTGAAATCGAATTTAATTCTAAAGCTGTTTCAAGCACAGGATGTGGGGCCGGTGCAAATGTTGCCATTGTCACAGCTTATGAAAATAATATAGTTTTTGAAGATAGCGATACTGCAAATGTCAAAGTTTATTCCAATTTTCCACCATTTCCACCTGACATCACAGGTGATACGGAAGGTTTTGAAGGTGACGAGTTAAAATTTAAAGTTATAACTTTGGATTTTGATGATGATCAAATATTTTATATGTTTGATTGGGGAGATGGAACATATTCAGATTGGGACGGTCCATACGATTCTGGTGAAGAATTAAAGGTAACGAAAAGTTGGGATAATGCAGGAATCTATAATGTTCGAGCAAAAGCCAAAGATATATCCCTTGGTGATGAAAGTGGTTGGTCGTTTTATCCAGTTGAAGTCAAAATCGATGTTCCTCCAGTTCCCTCGATTAATATTGTTTTTAAACCAGGTTTTGGTTTATCAGTAAGTGCTAAGGTTACAAATACTGGAGAGGTTGATTTTAAAAATGTCTATTGGAATCTTACAGTTAAAAGAACGGGATTGATTCAGAAGACTCTTTTAGAAAAGGATGGTGTTATTTACGATTTTCCTATAGGAAAAACTGCTAATATTGTAGGTGAGCCGTCTGGTATTGGTATGATTAGGGTAACTTTAGATGTTAAAGCAGCAGGTATAGATCCAGTTGTGTTTTCAGTCGAGGGATTTATCTTTTCAAGATTAGTTTATATTAAATAAAAAGTAAATCTCAAAATTTTTTTTAATTTTTAAACCAATATTTATTAATAAAGAAAAAATAACAATTAAGTAACGTTGGAAATTGTTCATATTGTGTAATTAAAAAAGCTATCGGACCATTAAAAAGCAAGCCATTAAATGATATTATAAATGAATTCAAAAAAGGTCTGGCTCAAGGCTATAAAAATTTCATTTTTGATGCAGATGATCTCGGAGCATATGGTGTTGATAGAAGTAGTAATTTTACTGATATGTTAGATAAAGTAACTGATATATCTGGTGATTATTCAATACATCTTAGATATATTCATCCAATATGGGTTGTAAAATATTGTAAAAAATTTGAAAAAATATTAAAAAAGGGAAAAATAAAAAGTCTTGGTAGTGCAATTCAATCTGGTTGTCCAAGAATTTTAAAGTTAATGCATCGTTTTTCAGATATAGATAAGATAAAAAAATCTTTTTCAATAATTAAAAAATCCTATCCCTCTTTATACATAGCTACTGAATGTATCAATGGTTTTCCTTCAGAAACAAATGAAGAATTTAAAGAAACGTTAAATGTTATTAAAGAGATTAATTTTGATTGGGGTTTTATATTTCCATTTTCTTTAAGACCTGGATCAGAAGCTGAAAATATTATACCTAAAACATCAAAAAATGAAATCTTTGATAGAATGAAATATGCTTCACTATACCTTGAAAAAATTGGTTATAATTGTGGGTCTTTCAAAAATCATGATATTCTTGTTTTTAGTAAAACTAAATCTGATATAAAATTTGATAAAGGAGCCAGATCTTTTTGCTACTCTACAATAGAGTAAAAATAAAAATATTTATGTTTTAATTGTTATTTAGGCTTTCATAATAGCAAGTAAGAATATTCCTAGTGCAATTCCTACTCCGACTAGAGCTCCAACTAATGCTACAACTCCTTGGATAACTGCTCCTTGGAAATTCAATATACCATCAGGTGTACCAAGGAAACCACTCAACAAATTTGCACCATACAAAAATATTATAAAAACTATTATTCCAATAACTATAAGTATTCCGCCTACCGCTCTACTTTTTCCAGATCCAAAATATGATGTAAAGATTCCTGCTATGATACTAGCAATTGCAAATACTAATGTCAACATACTTAAAAATTGATTAATTAAGTTTACTTCCATTTACTCTCCTCGCAATATATAGAATATTATTTTAGTTAAATAATTTACGATAGATTAAACTTTTAATAAAAATAAAAGAAAAAAGAATTTTTAACTAACATCCAGTTTGTCACAATGACCCCAAAACAGGAATCTAGCTGGATTTATGACTTTTTGTCCTAGAGGCGCCAAAAATGGTATCAAAAATCTAAATCTTTTAAAAGCAAAAAATCCTGTGAAATTATCAACTGTAATCTTATGTGCCTTACTAAATATTTGTTTGGTATTATTATATCCTACAAATATTCCGTTTTCATCATATACAACTTCTGAATAATCTGTAAAAAAACTGTATCTAGTATTATTTTTTACATCTTTTAAATAATGAACTGTAAAGTCTAATCCACTTACAGAATATATCATTAATGGAAATATAGCTGAAAGTCTTAATATTCTTCTCTTCAAATTTCTATTAATTAAAAACTTTTTTAGAGTTGGACCATCTTGAAGTTTAACATCTGAAAATAATTTTAAAACAGGTCCTACAGTTATTATAGAATAATTACCCATTGAATAGTCGCCATTATTTTCACTTCCTTTAATAGTTTCAATTTCTGCATCAACAGATTCTAATTTTTGTCGTATTTTAATTCCATCTCCAGTTGATGGTATTCCTTTATACTCGATACCAAAATTACCTGTATAATAAATAGAGTCGGTGTTGGTTACTTCATATGGCAATATGTTATCATCAGACTGATTACGTTCATAATTCATCATTCCTACTACTGGCAAAGAAGTAGTTATTAGTAGTATTATTACAAAAATTCCTAATATTTTTATTTTCATATATTTATACCTCCCATTATTAAATTATTAAATCTATAATACATTATTTTAATTTAAATCTTTACAAGAGTTATTGAAATAAAAATAACAACGATAACAATTTTGTTTTTTATATTGATTTCCTATCAAAAATTATAATATCCTTTTAATTGTAATTCAATAAAAGTGCATATTAATAAAAGGAAAATATTGGAGAATTTAACTAAACAACTTAAGCCGCTGGAGGGATTTGAACCCTCGACCTGCTGATTACGAATCAGCTGCTCCACCAACTAAGCTACAGCGGCGTGGTTCAGATGAATAATATCTAAAAATAAAAAATTGCCTATTATTTTCCGCAACATCTTTTTACTAAATCCAGATACATTATTTAGATTTTTTATAAAAATGGGATGGATTTATTATTTGAGATAAGGAAAATATGGATTTAAAAATAAAAATTACACCAGAGATAGCCGAATGTGTAGGATTATGGCTTGCAGAGAGGGATAACAAAACTATTAGAGAAATAACTTTTACTAATAATTGCTATTTTCTTGTTAAATTTTTTGCAAAATCAATGGATAATATTTTTAATAATTATCAATTTAATCCTCGAGTTTATATATATTCAAAAAAGAAAAAAAATGGTTACATTAGATATTAATTGTCAAATAAATTATTATATTGACAATAGAGCAACAAAGCCTTATTTTATTTATAGGATTGCTTCTACAAAACTTGTTTCACTATGGAAAGATTTAGTAAACAAAGTAATTGATGAAAAGAGATTTAATAAATATATATTAAGAGGATTTTTTGCTGGTGAAGGAAATCTGAAAGACGGAAGTCATTCTCATAGAACAATTAGATTAGCACAAGGAAAACCTAATGAACTGATTGAAAATATTTTAAAATTTTATGGTTTTAAAAGTAGTTATAATAAAAATGAAAGATCCTATATCATTTCTGGTAAATGGAATTGGGATATACTTGCAAAAATAAAAATTGCAGATTTACATCCAATTAAGAAAGAGAAATTTTGGAGAATGTATAAAAATTACAAAGAAATTCACTATCCTGACCATTATCTAAAAGAAAATATATCAATAATTTTAAAAAAATCATATACCTCATCAGAATTGTCTAAAAAATTTAAAAGGTCCCAAGCTAGAATTTATGACATATTGTTTTTTCTAAAAAGTGAAGGAAAAGTTAAAAATTTCCGAGTTAATAGTAAATGTTATTGGATTCTGACTAAGCAAAATAAGATAATTATCTCAAAAATTAAGGAAAAATATATATTAATGTTACAAATCAGTAGAAAAACTACTGCTGAAGTCGCTAAAGATTTCAATGTATGTTGGAAATCTGCTTACAGAAGACTTACAGAATTACAAAAATTAAATTTAGTAGTTAAAGATTCTGAGGGTTTATGGAAGGTTATTTCTACTAAAAAAGAGGTGGTTGTATTGTGACTAAATCAATTTGTGGGATCGATGAGTCGGGTAGAGAATAGAAATATTGAAAAAATAGTTTTTATTCGCCTAGAGGTCCAGTAATCGGCCCATTAATAGTTGCAGGAATAACATTTGAAGATGATTCGGAATTAATAGAATTAAAAGTTAAAGATTCAAAAAAAACATCACCATCAAAAAGAAAAATTCTTGCTAAAAAAATCGAAGATATTGCAATAGAGCTTGAATATTTGATAATTCCTGCAAGAGATATCGATGATATGAGAAAGGTAATGACATTAAACGAAATTGAAGTAAATGCATATACAAAAATAATAAAAAAACTCAAACCAGACATTTGTTATGTTGATTCAGTAGATGTTAACGAAGAGCGTTTTGGTAAAGATATTCTGTCAGGTCTTTCTTTTAAAACTGAAATAATATCAAAACATAAAGCAGATGATATTTATCCAATAGTAAGTGCTGCATCAATCATTGCAAAAACTATAAGAGATGAAGAAATTAAAAAAATAGCTCAAGAATTAGTAACAAAATTAAATCTACCACTTGGAAGCGGTTATCCTGCAGACCCTATTACTCAAAAATTTTTAAAAACATGGATAGGTAAATATAAAAAATTTCCACCCCATACAAGGCATTCTTGGAAAACAATACAAAATATTTTAAGAGAGAAAAGTATAAAAAAATTAGATGATTTTTAAAAATTGGAGGGGACAAGGGTCTAGTTAGTTTTAAGCAGGATTTTTTGGAATTTTATTCCAGACCCTTTTTTCCAATGATGGGATGATTATTATCCTGCAGTTCTGTTATAATATTTAAGACTAATCTGTTAAAATGTCAATTTGTCATATTGTCATAATGTAAAAATTATTAAAAAATTGTATTTAAATTAAGAGTTTCTTGAGTATAAATATTTGATACTTTTTTCTACGCTTCTAATTAAAATATCGATATTAATTGGTTTTGCAAGATAATCAAATATGTACGAACCTAACATACTCATCTTTTGATAATCTTTGGTTCCTTTTCCAGTAATAACAGAAATTGCAACATCTTTTATATATCCACCATTAACAATTTCATTTATTGTATCCCAACCGTCCATTCCAGGCATCATCAGATCAATTAAGATTATTCCTTTGAAACCTTTTTCAATTTCCTTTAAACAATTATATCCACTTGATGCAGTTGTAACATCAAAATTGTGTTTTTCTAAAATAGTTTTTAATGATACAAGAACATCAGGTTCATCATCAACAATCATGACTTTTTTCTCCATCTTTACCATTCACCTTCGACTCTAAATTTTTATATTACTATGAAAAATTTTTTTCAATAATAGTATATATATTTAATCTGTAAAAACGTCATTATGAAATATTTTAATTACTAGTAAAAAAGCAATATAAAATATGTAATGAAAATAAAAAAAATTAATTAAATATCAATAATGCTAATTGAGGGATTTTATTGATTTTTCTCTTGGAATTTCTTTAAGAATTCAGCAAGAGTCTCAACACCATCAACAGACATTGCATTATAAATAGAAGCCCGCATTCCACCGACTGATCTATGACCTTTTAAACCGATTAGGTTATTTTCTGCTGCTTCATTTACACATTTTTCCTCAAGCTCTGGTGTTGGTAGATTAAATGTTACATTCATCAGAGACCTTGAATCTGGTTGTGCATGACCTTTATAAAAACCATTTGATTTATCAATAACATCATATAGAATTTTAGCTTTTTTTCTGTTTATTTTTTCAATTGCAGGAACTCCACCAATTTCTTTTAAATATTCTAAAGATAATTTGCACATATAAATTGCCCAACAGGGGCCAGTGTTAAAAAGTGAATCTTTTTCAACATGGGTTTTCCATTTCTGCAGTGTAGGAGTGTTTTCGGGAACTCTGTCAATTAAATCCTTTCTAAGAATAACAAGAGTCACTCCTGCTGGACCAATATTTTTCTGCGCTCCTGCATATATTACGCCAAATTTTCTTATATCAATTACCCTATCCATAATATTTGAAGACATATCACAAGCAAGAGGAACTTCAGAGGGTAATTTTGGCCAATCATGGAATTCAGTTCCATATATGGTGTTATTTGCTGTTATATGAGCAAAAGCTGCATTTTTAGAAAAAACAATGTTTTTTGGTATATAGGAAAAATTTTTATCTTCAGATGAAGCAACAACTTTTACTTCTCCATAAAATTTTCCTTCTTTAATTGCCTTTTTTGCCCAAGCACCGGTATTTACATATTCAAAATGTTTACCATTTTTTTGAAGATTCAATGGAACCATAAAAAATTGAGTAGATGCGCCACCCTGCAGCCATAAAATCTTGTAATCATCAGGTACATTCATTAATTCTCTAACTAAACCTGATGCTGTTGAATGAATTTCAGCATATGCTTTAGATCTATGAGATAACTCCATTACTGACATACCAGTTCCATTATAATCTAATAATTGCTCTTGAGCTTTTTTTAATACCTTTAGCGGTAAGGTCGCTGGACCAGGATAAAAATTATATGCGCGCTTTGTCAAAATTCTCACCCCGTATTTTTGATGCAGTGTATAAAGAAAAGAAATTTAAATCATTCGAATAAAAAAATTGATAATATTTGTCAAATATGATTTAAATAGAATTTAAATTCAATGGTTTATTTAAACCATATTTATGTTCCATGAGCCTCCACCAGCCATTTAAAATTCCTTCATCAAATGGAGTGCCATCTCTTTTTTATTCTTGGTTTCAAAGTCTCCATATCTATACAGAGACGGTTTGTTGTTGTTCATTATAACAGATTCACTCAGCATCCGCATCAAGTCTATGGCTTTATTCATTGTTTCAACATCATTTATCAATATCTTCAATTCAGGGCTATGATGCGACAGATAAAATCTGATGTTTTCCTTTTGCTGAACGCCTAATACCACAACATTGGAATTCCCATCTCTTATGGTTATCAGCCCATTTTTAGTGGTTCTGATATCCATATCATTAATTAGTGGCTTCAGGTCTTTTTCAAAGTCCATTTTTATGGTTCCAGCTTCTTTTTTATTTTGTTTCTTTTTTGTCATTTTAATCATAAAAAGTAGAAATTGGTTAGGATGGTATTAAAGTCTCTGGCGTTTTTAATGTTTTAATCATCCAATGTCAAAGTTTATATAATTCTAATCAGATGTATTTATATAAATCGAAGGGAGGTAAAAATTATGAAAGTAAAGTTAATTGGAATTTTTGTTAGCATGCTGTTGATTGCTTTGGCTTTACCAACAGAGGGTAATTTAAATATTAATAATATAAAAAAGCAGAATATTAATAATTGTAATATATCATCAGAAATATTTGGAAATACTCAAACGATAAGTAATGTTAACAAGGTATGGTCAATCATTGCTACATATCCTATTCCAGAAGGGGCTTCTGGATTAGCTTATGATGGATCTAATCTTTTTTGCGGGATCTATGGTGCAAATGGAGATGAGATTTATCAGATAAATCCAAATACTGGAAGTTATCAACTAAAGTTTAATGGACCTCAGGAGGATGCATTTGGTCTCACATATGACGGGCAGTACCTATGGACAACTGATCATCCTGGTAGTACCTCAATCCCTGCAGTTGCTATGCAGCTTGATATGAATGGAAACTTGATTTCTCAATTTGATTTACCTGATCATTATATGTCTGGTATTGCCTATGATGATGGTGATTTCTGGGTAGCTACATATTATCCTGATCCTGCGACAATTTACAATGTTGATGATTCAGGATCAATTCTTGATCAATTTACTGCACCTGATGACCAACCATGGGATTTTTGTTTGGAAAATGATAATCTTTGGATGGCAGATTATTGGGGAGATACCCTATATAAGATAGATCCTTCAACCGGTGACCTTCTGGAAAGTCATGCTTCAGAAGGTGTTGATCCTGCAGGTATTGTATTTGATGGCTCATATCTATGGTATTGTGATAATGGAGTAGACTACAATAATGACTATCTGTATAAAGTTGATATAGGTGAAGGTGACAATCCTAAGATATATGTTCCAGTTACCAACCATGATTATGGAATAATAGCTGTTGGAGATTCTATAACTTGGAATGCAACTGTGGAAAATATTGGAACAGCTGATTTAATAATTAATGATATTACTTTTATTGGTTCAGGTTCCAATTATCTTATCTGTTCTCTTACATTTCCTATTACATTAATTCCAGAAGAACAAACCGCGATTCCCTTAGTTTATACACCACAAGAAATTAGTGAACTTATTGCTATTGCTTGGATTGAGTCCAATGATCCAATAAATCCAGATCTAGACCTTACCCTTACTGGAAACGCAATTGGTTATCGTCCTGATGCACCATCGATAGATGGTGAGATAAATGGAGATATAGGCACCGAATATGAGTATACATTTGTTTCAACTGATTTAGATGGTGGTGATGTTTATTATTGGATAGAATGGGGTGACGGTGATGTTGAAGAATGGGATGGTCCTTATGATTCTGGGGCCGATGCTAATGTAAAACACACCTGGATGAAAGAAGGGACATATATCATCAAAGCCCAGGCAAAAGATGATACCGAATTAATTAGCTCATGGGGAACATTAACTGTGACTATGCCTAGAAACAGAGCATCTTTTGGTTCCTATTGGTTTAGATTTATTGATATGTTTCCAATACTACAGAGGTTGCTTCAACTACTGAGTTTATAAATCAATGGAAAAATATTTATCATAGAAAACAGATTTAATTGTGTGGGGGTCTGGGTAATAAAGAATATTTTTTATATTCTGACCTTCCTCCTTCAATTTTACACTAGACCCCTTTGATTCTTTTTGTCTTTTTGTTACAGTTATTGCAATAAAACTGATATAAGTTATATATACTACTAATCTGATGTGAATATTGTAATAAGAGGGAGTTTTATGCAAAGAAACCTGTTTAGTAAAATCCTTGCAGTAGGGATAGTTGTATTGTTTTTAGGCGTGGGTATTCATCCTGTTTTTGCTATAGAGGATAAGACATCTGCTGAATTATTAACTAAAGATGATGACATTATTAAAATGCCTGTTAGTATACATACATCTGAAGGAATACAGAGACATACATTAGAATTAACTAATCAGCAGGTAGAGGAATTAGATAAGATATTTGATAAACTCAAGGTTGACTTATGGAATAGTGATTCACATTATGAAGTATCTGAAGTCTATAAAGAAGCGATTGTATCATTAAGTGAAAATGGTTTATTGCCTGATGGTTTGAGTGTTGAAGAAGCACAGGAATTGGTGTTAAAGAATACTTTTAATCAAAGATTGGGAAAACTATTTTCATATCTATTTAATGGATTATTACCAAAGACTGTAAAAAATTTCATTTGTATTGTTGCAGGTAAATCAACAAATACTTACATAGTAGGGCTTCCATTATTTAGAATTATAATACATGGAACAAGAAGTTATGGGATGCATGAGGCTGTAGGATGGATTCACACAACAGGTTTGTTACTTATACAAAAGCTCGAAGGGAGTTTTCTTGGGGAAATATATTACCAAGGGGGAGTTCCTCCAAGTATACCTGTAAACTACTGGGGTGGTATTGGATTTAGAGGCTTTGTTTTTAATACAACTCCAATTTCTTATATTGGAAGAGCAACTTGGATTTGGGTTGAAGAGATATAATGGTTAATATATGTAAGAAAACCATCACCTTTAGCATAATCTTGCTTCTAATTGGTGTTAGTGTATCTTCTGCTATATCAGTTGATACTAAATCAACCATATCTAATAATGAGAGTGATGAGTGTAGGGATTGTCAGGAAGTCAGTAAAAGTGATTTAGTAAAAGTGGAGAGTTTGCTGGGTAGAGTTGATGTTTATAGTAAGTTGTTGTTAGTGCTGAATAAATATAATTCTGAATTAAAAGAGATGAGTGAAGAGTTATTAGATGAGATTTCAACACTAACAGATATGTTTAAGGAATTAACAAAGGATAGATTTCCTAATCTTTGTTTTGCTTTAACGATACTTCTCCAAGGATTCGCTATTTTGACAAAATTTTTCCAAGACTTATGGTTGATCGCTCCATCACCATCTTTCGAGGAAAATTTATTTAGATTTTTTTACGAAATTTTTTATACTCAAGTGGTTAATATAATAAAAATTATGGAGTTTTTTGGTTGCGAACGTCCATAGACATAATGAAATTACATAATCATTAACCATATTCCATTTAGAATTTATGATTAATCTCATCTAAAAGATTTTATATACCCACATTTGATTTATATTATTGGAGGAGGTTACATATTTGAGTAGAAGGTCTCTTGCATTTGGATTATGCTTTTTGTTGATATGTAGTGTATTTATCCCTATGAGTCTTGGATTTAATGTTAAGGTTTTAAAGATAGAGCAATCATCCAATATCGGTATTGGTAAAACCTTGTATGTTGGTGGTAATGGACTTTATAATTATACAAAGATACAGGATGCAATAGATAATGCGAGTAATGGTGATACTGTCTATGTTTTTAATAATAGTTCACCTTATTATGAAAATTTGGAAATTTACATATCAATTAATCTGATAGGTGAAGATAGAGATACAACTGTTATTTATTGTAACTTTTCAGAAACTATTGTTGATATTCATGCAGATAGTGTAATGGTTAGTGGTTTTACTATTAAAAGTTGTGAGGTTATGGAGAGGCAACCGTATACTATTGCCGTAAAAATTAAAAATTGTGAAAATGTTGTTATTAAGAATAATAATATTTTAACATATAAAGATACAGCTGTTTCACTTGAAGATTCTTCGAATAACCGAATTCAAGATAATGTTATATCTGAAAATGGGCGTGTTGGTATTGGGATTGGTCAGGATTCTTTTTTTAATAATATTTCAGGGAATGAAATCTATGGATATGAGCATGCAATCGAATTAGGGGGTGTTTATAACACAATATATGGAAATTATATTCATGATAATTTGGGGGGTATTAAAGGTGAAGGAATTAGAAATAGAATTATTAACAATATAATTACAAACAATACACATGAAGGGGGTATTATGGGTAATCAGGTAGATGATATACTAATTTCTAAAAATATAATAACAAATAATGGTGGTATTTCTGGTGGTAGTATTTCTTATTTTCCAGAAGTAGAGTGGGCGATAAATAACATTAGTATCATAGATAACTATATATCAGGAAATAAAAAATTTGGTATCTTTCTTTGGAGTCATGTTAATACTGTTATCTCTGGTAATATTATAACAAATAATGAGAAAGGGGGACTTTATCTTTCTGGTAGCCCTAATTGTCATGTTACAAATAACCAAATTTCTAATAATAATGGTATTGGTTTGGAATTTAAAGGATATTCTTATGACGTGGATAATCTTATTTCAAATAACCACATTTCTAATAATAGTGGTAGCGGTTTGTCTTTTACAGGAGGTAAAGTTCAAATAACAGATAATCATATTTCAGATAATAAAGAATATGGTATTTATTTTCCTCATGGACTAGCTTCTGTTATCGCTGGTAATAATATTGTCGATAATTCTATAAATGCATTTTTTGTTATTGAAGTTTTATTCATAGCTATTTTAATTAATATCTTAGTTCAATATCCTTTTTATAGAAACACTTGGTATGCAAATTATTATAGTGACTATAATGGTGGTAGATTTTATATTATACATGGCAGAATCTGTTTATTGATAAATTATTATTTCCCGTGGTTCGCTTTTGATTGGCGTCCAGCAAAAGAACCATATGATATAGAAATAGTTGATAGAATATGAATAACATATCTAAGAAAACCATCACCTTTAGCATAATCTTGCTTCTAATTGGTGTTAGTGTAGTCCCATCAACAGCTAATTTAATAGTAACAAATAAACTACCATGTGAACTTATTATAGATGGTCCAACTCTTGGATATGTAGGTGTGCCATATTCTTATTCCTTTTATTTAATTGACCCAGAATGCGATGAGGTTTATTATGATATTAACTGGGGTGATGGAACAGTTGAGGAATGGATAGGTCCATTTAAATCAGGTGAAGAAGTAACAAGGAGTCATACTTGGTCAGATAAAAAGAATCGTGTTATTACAGCTCAAGCAATGGATACTAATGGCTTGGTTGGTTGTTGGGGAACATTACCAATTATTATGCCAAGAAATCGAGCAACTTATAATTCGTTATTCCTGCAGTTGTTAGAACTGTTTCCAATATTGAAGGAGGTCATCTTACGTCTAATAAGATAG
>CAYFVP010000038.1:0-7100 GCA_964346655.1 uncultured Thermoplasmatales archaeon | reverse complement strand
GATGGAACCTACGATATAGAGCTATCAGGTCCTACAACATCTTATGCCTTTGCTTCAGAAGGAACCTATAAGGTAACACTTCAAGTTAGAGACGATGATGGCGGAACAGATACCCATCAAATTAGTGTAATTATTACCAAACCTAATATTCCACCAACTTCACCAATAGTTAGTGGTCCCCAGATGGGTACACAAGATTTTGAATATGATTATACTGCAGAGTCGATAGATCTAGATGATGACGATATTCAATACAATTTTACATGGGGTGACGATCAAAGCTATTCTACAGATTTCTACCCAAATGCAACTGCTGCACCTGCAAGCCATAGCTGGGAAGATGCAGGAATATATACAATATTAGTTATTGCATTTGATAATCAAACTGAATCTGGTTCCACAAGTCTAGTAGTTTTAATTGATGCATGGTGGGTTAAAAACATAGGTTATCTTCTTGACATAGATGCAAATGGCGTCTATGATGTATTCCATAGTAATGAAACAGGGGAAGAAACAGATGCTGATCAATTACCAAATGGAACATACCTGATAAATAGCGACGGAGTTGCAGGTTGGGATTGGTTCTATGATAAAGAACCAGATATACTCACACCATACAGTGAAGCCAAGAAAGAAGCTGAAGAAGATTATACAATATGGTATCTATTATTAATCCTAATAATTATCATAATAATTATTCTTCTTTTGATAGCATCAAGAAAGAAGAAGAAGAAACCAGAAGAAAAGAAACCAGAACAGAAAAACCCAGAAGCAGCAAAAAAAACTTCTAAATCAAAGAAAAAATAAAATAAAAAATCTTCCCTTTATCTCTTTTTTTATTTATTATTCAAATTTTTTATATATTTATATTTTCTACTTTTTAAATAATTTTATATACTTTGAAACTATATAATAATGGAAGTGAGATGTGTTAATATGATTCAAAATAAATTAATCTTAAAAATAATAACAATTATAATGTTGATAATGTTAACCTCAGTAAATATATCGGCTTTCAAGCCATTAAATCTTCATAGTGTATATGGATATTTATATATAAATGATGTAGAAGCACCAGAGGGTGTTGAAGTAATACTTTCGTTTTCAAACGTAAATGAAACCGATATCACAGATCATAATGGTTACTATCAGATAGATTTTAATGGTCATGATGGACAAACTGGTGAGTTTTTTGTATTGTACCTTGACATCTATTATATTCCTGAAGGCAATCCGGAAGTTTTTATTTTTCCACAGCAAATTGGATATTCTATTGATTTACATATTACTGTTTCAGGAAATGAAAACAGTCCACCATATAAACCAGAAACTCCCAATCCTGAAAATAATTCCGAGAGTATTTCTCTTAATCCAACTTTAAGTGTATTAGTAATAGATCCAGATGATGACACAATGAATGTTTCATTCTTTGATGCATCTGATGATAGTTTAGTAGGAACTAATACAAATGTAGTAAATGGTGGTACAGCATCTGTTGAATGGCAAGGACTTTCCTATAACACGACATACTTCTGGTATGCTGTAGCAAATGATTCTGAAGATGAAACGAGATCAGATACCTGGAATTTTAAAACTATTGAAGAACTAGTAAATAATCCTCCTGACAAGCCAACAGATCCCATTCCTGAAAACAATGCAGTTAATGTTAGCCTTAACCCAACATTAAGCGTAAATGTAACTGATCCAGATGATGATACAATGAATGTATCGTTCTTTAACGCATCTGATGATAGTCTCATTGGTACTGATATAAATGTACCAAGCGGTGGAACAGCATCAATAATTTGGTCTGACCTGAGTTTAAATACAACATACTATTGGTATGCTGTAGCAATTGATTATGAATTTCAAACAATATCAGATACATGGCAATTTACCACAGCAGACAATAATCCACCTGATAAACCAACTGATCCCAATCCTATGAATAACTCTGTTGATATTGATTTAAGCCCGACATTGAGTGTATTAGTAATTGATATCGATGATGACTCTATGGATGTTTCGTTTTATGATGCATCTGATGATAGTCTCATTGGTACTGATACAAATGTTCCAAACGGAAGTACGGCATCGATAGTCTGGTCTGGTTTATCTTATGGCACAACATATCTTTGGTATGCAGTAGCAGATGATTCCTTATTTGAAACAAGATCAGATACCTGGCAGTTTACAACAAAAACTAATAATCCACCTGATAAACCAACTGATCCAGATCCTGTGGATAACCAAGAGGATGTTGGACTAAATCCTACACTAAGTGTTCTTGTCACTGACCCTGATAATGATTTAATGACTGTTGCATTTTATAATTCATCTGATAATACTCTCATCGGAATGGATTATAACGTTGCAAGTGGAACCAGAGCATCTGCTGAATGGCAGGATTTATCCTATGATACTAATTACAGATGGTATGTAATTGTAGGTGATTCAATTTACTCAACAAAATCAGATACTTGGAGTTTTAAAACTGTTGAAAACAAAAATCCAACCGTAAAAATTGTAAAACCAGAAAGAGGCCTATATATTTTTAATAGAAAGATATGGCCAAGATTTATTCGCCCCGCTCTCATTATCGGAAAAATAACAATTGAGGCAGAAGCAAATGATGAAGATGGATCAATTGAAAAAGTAGAATTCTACATAAACGGAAAATTAAAGAAAACCGATGATATCGCACCATACAGCTATGATTGGACAAGGGATCGCTTGCGTTTGATTCATAGATTTACTATAAAAGTTGTTGCATATGATGATGCCGATGCAACAGCTACCCAAAAGATGATTGTTAGAAAGTTTCTTTAAATTTTAAAAACTTTTACTTTTTTTAAAATTTTCAAGTCTAACTAATTTTTAAAAAAATTTATAATTTCTTCTCATTTTTTTTAAAAATATATTTTGAATAATAATAAACTCTATCTGTAAAAATTTAAATTAAATAATAATTTCTTTTAATATAAAAACTAAAAATTTTTTCCTCTGACATTTTGTCAATTTGAAATTTTCCTTAAAAAAATTTAAATATTACTATTGATAAATATTAGCATGATATAAAATGTCCGTGGTGAGGATTAAATGAAAGGAAGAAAATCTTTTTTGCCCCTTCTAAATAAGATACTCGTTCCTATTATAATAATATTTTTTAAATCATTTTTCCTTACAGTTTTTTATTTATAAAATTTTTTTCTTTGAAAAAAATTAGTATGCAAAATCAGTTATTTCCCTAAAATAAACTATGTTGGAGGAAAAAATATTTATATTATAGTAACATATTACTAAGTAACATGTTACTAAAATTTATTAACCGAGTAGATGAAATAGATACGCTTAATAAAAGATACAAATCTAACAAATCTGAATTTCTAGTTATATATGGTAGAAGAAGGATAGGTAAAACAGAACTTATTAAACAGTTTGCAAAAGACAAAAAGCATTTTTATTTCCTAGCAAGAAAAGAACCAATTGAACTAGAAGTTGACAGGTTCAGAAAAAAAATTTCAGAAAAATTCAATATATATCTAAGAGATACAAAAGATTTTGAAACATTATTTAAAGAAATTATTGAAACAATTGACACATCACAAAAATTTATCTTTATAATAGATGAATTTCCTTATTTTATAGAACAATATAAACCAATACTCTCGATTTTTCAAAGTATTTGGGATGAAGTGTTAAAAAAGGAAAATGTGTTTTTGATATTGACTGGTTCATCTGTTTCCATGATGGAAACAGAAGTAATTGGATATAAAAGTCCGCTATATGGTAGAAGAACTGGGCAATTAAAAATAGAACCAATAAAAATTTACTATCTAAAAGAGTTTCTACCTTATTATAAAACAGAAGATTTATTAAAAACATTTGGTGCAACAGGTGGAATACCATTTTATCTGAAGGAATTTGATTCAAAAAAAAGTTTTTTAAAAAATATTTTTGACACGTTTTTCAATAAATCAAATATTCTTTATCAAGAAGCTGAAATATTGCTTAAAGAAACACTTCGGGAGCCAAATACATATTTCAATATTTTAAAGGCAATGATTGATGGTGCAACAAAACTGTCAGAGATCTCAGCGAAATCATTAGTTGATGTTACTAACATCAATAAATATATCTCTGTTCTGGAAACATTAAAACTTGTCAGAAAAGAATATCCTATAACAGAGCCTGCTAAACTAAGGAATTTTATTTATAAAGTAGATGACAACTACTTCAGATTTTGGTTGAGCTATGTTTATCCCTATAAAGAAGAAATCGAAGAAGATCCAAAATCCGTCTTAGATTTTGTTAAAACTGAATATCCGCAATATATGGGGGAAATATTTGAAGAAACTATTAGAAGATATTTACGAACATTAATTTCAGTTGATTTTAATAAAGTTGGTAAATGGTGGCAAAAAGAAGAAGAGATAGATGTCGTAGGCCTAAATGAAAATAAAAAACACATTATATATCTTGAATGTAAATGGAGTAATCTCAGTTATAACCAATCATTAAAACTTCTCAAGAAATTAAAGGAAAAAGCAGATCTTGTGCAATGGTTAAATGATAAGCGTAAAGAATATTATGGTCTTGCTGCACGTAAAATAGAGAATAAAAAAAGTTTGAAGGATGAAGGCTTTTTAGTCTACGATTTAGATGATTGGAATTGAGTTTTAAATACCATCATTCTTAGTAAATCAACTTGTTATTCAATCGGTTCATGGAGATTCATCCAAATCTGTTCCCGATACTACAAAAACTACTACAAAGATTAGGACTAAAATAAAAAACATGTAATTATTACTAAGGAGTTGGAGCAAACAGATAGAGATGAAATTAAATATAATCCTTTTTGGAAATGGTTACTCAGTTGAATAATTGAGCTGACTTGGAATAATGGTTTTTTTATTCTTCCTCTATAATTTAATATTCGTAGCATCTTTTTTATAGTTGATATTTGTTTTTTTTTGTATATTTGGGGGTTTTTATTTATCATGGAGATCACAAAACTTCTTTGCAGGTCCTGTAAAAAAGTTAAACCTCTTACAGAATTTGACCGGACTTTTTTTGGCAAAAAGGGTTATGATGTTTATTGCCATGACTGCCGAATAGAAATCAATCGAATTAATGAGAAGACAACTGAGAAACGTTGCCGGCAATGCAATATAGTAAAACCTATATCTGAATTTGGAAAAAACGCTTCAAGCCGTGATGGTTATTTAAAGGAATGTCTTGATTGTCAAGATGAGAATAATCAAAGACGTCGTGCACGAGAAAACAAGGATATTTGGGATGGAAAAACAAATATATGTAAAATATGTGGTCTGCAGAAACCTATATATGAATTTACCCGGCGGAAGGACAAATATGGTAAATATGTGTATTGTCGCAGTTGTAATGCAATTATGGTTAGAAAGAAGGTTCTAAAATTTGAACAGCAAAGAGAAGCATATGGATGGCCTATTGAGAAGCGCTGTAAAGGATGCGGTCGTCTATTGCCTTCAGATCATTTTCATTTAGATCGGCAGCTGAAGGATGGATTGGCAGAAAAGTGCAATGAATGCACTTATGAACGACATAGAAAATGGCTCAAAAAGATTATAGAAACACGATCCAAGAAGAAAATTAAAATGAATATTTTGAAAGAGTGTCAAATATGTCATGAACTAAAACCAGTTTATTTGTTCACAAAAAATGAGGGTAACAAGGACGGTTATGGAGATCAATGTAATATCTGTAGGAAAAATGTCCGTGAGGAAAACATTAGAATATGGACTCGTCAAAGAAAAGAGAAAAAAATAAAATTAAAAGAAATGAAATGCCGCATTTGTGGACGTGTTCTTCCTATTAGCTCTTTTAGCAAAAATAGAGAAAATAAAAAAGGATATTATTATCATTGTAAGGATTGCCATAAACAAAAGGAAAAAAATATTGAAAAACGGTGGGAAAAAGATCGAGAGAAAGCAGTGCTTGAATTTTCTTTGGATTTTAAGTTTGAAAAAAAATGTAAGATATGTGGTAAAATACTTCCACTTTCTATGTTTTGGAAACGTTGTGCAAGCAAGGATGGCCATAACCATTATTGCAAGGCTTGTGCAGGTAAGAAAATTAAAGAGCGAAAAAAACGTTTGAAGGAGCGTGGTTTTCCTGAAGAGTTAATTCCTGATGAGAAACAATGTGGGAAATGTGGTCGGATATTATCAAAAACATTTTTTAGAAAGAATTCTACCTCAAGCGATGGTCTTGATGCTCGATGTAAAGAATGCAGAAATAAATATTATAAAGAATATTCTTCTCGTCCGGAAGTAAAACAGAAGAAAAGGGAGTATAACCGTCGTCCCGAGGTTATGGAACGTCGTCGAAAACAGGCAAGAGAGTATTTACGTAAACCCGGAGTAAAGGAAAGGCGTAGAGCATATAAAAGAAAATATATTAAGAGACCTTATGTAAAGGAAAGAAGAAGAGAGTACGATAGAGAGTATCAAAAACGCCCTGAAGTTAAAAAGAGGAAAAAAGAGTACGATAGCCGTCCTGAAGCTCGTAAACGTCGTAATGAATCAACAAGGAAATGGAGATTGAGGAAAGAACAAGAGAAAATGCTATCTCAAAATTAAAAAAAATAAAAAATTAACAGTTGAAAAAATCTTTCTGAAGGTCGTATAATTTCTTTTAAAGCATAAATGCTTTCTGTGATTTTAACATCGATTTATAGGTAATTAAGAAAACTAGTCTATATCTTGAAATGCTTTTATTCAGGATTCATGATAAAAAGTGTAATAAACTTATTTAACAGATGTTTAACATCATATTTGGTCAATTTTCTTTTTCGAGGCATTATCCTAGTTATTTTACAGAGATATTTTAGGGCCAAATGGTTCTATGTAAGGCAGTATGTGGGCCCGCCGAGGCCTATGATCTACCTCTTGGAATAATTCCAGTCGAAACAATACACGAAAATGGTTGTTTCGGATTTTTTTGTTCAACTCACTAAAACCCTTCTATTTTTCTTTTTTTATTTTTATTCATGGTTTAATTCTGGAAAAAACAATTGCTGATATATTAAGATTTTTTGATATGTTTCCGATACTGCAGAG
>CAYFVP010000037.1:0-2078 GCA_964346655.1 uncultured Thermoplasmatales archaeon | reverse complement strand
TTACAAAAAATGATTTTGAAAATTTTAGGATTATAGCTGATGAAGATGGGAAAGTTAAAAAAATTATATTTGATGATAAATTGGAGTAGTTGGAATTGGGTTTGGTTTGGTATGTTGTTAGTTGTTTTGTTATGTGTGGTGTGTGTATGTCTGTTGTGGTAGGGCAGGGTTTGGTGCGGTGTAGTTGCGGTAATCGTTATCTTGTTATGTTTATGGATGATGGTAGTGTTAAAATAAGTAAAAAAAAAGGGAAGGATATGGTTTCAAGATGATTGGATCTAAGATGGATATTGTGATTCATGTGGGTTTACATAGAACAGGTAGTACTTTTTTGCAGAAAGAGGTTTTCCCTAAGCTTCAGAATGTTAATTATGTTTATCGGTATAATATAAATAGTCGTAATCAGTTGTTAGCTGTTAAATTAGATGAAAATAAGATTAATTTAATCAGCGAGGAGGGTCTTACTCGTCATAATTTCAGGGATGATAATGAAACATCTATGATTGAAATTAGTAATCGTATCTATAGGGTTTTTCCTGATGCTCGTATTATTTTGGTGTTGCGTGATAAGAAAGAATGGTTAAATTCTCTTTATAAAATGAATTGTCGTTATAGTTTTGATTCTTGGTTTGATAATATTTTTAATAAAGATGATCTGGATTTTGACGGTTATGTGGATCATATTCGGGGTTTGTTCAGTGATGTTCTGGTTTTGGATTATGGTTTATTAAGGGATGATCCTAATGTTTTTGTTAAACAGGTTTGTGATTTTATTGGTGTGAATGTTCCTGTTTTTAGTAATAGAATTTTGAATAAAAGTTTAGATTTAGTTGTTGCTAGGAGAATTAGTAGAATACCTAATTATTTGAGGTATTTTCTTCTGCCGATATTGAGGTGTATTAATTCATAAAATAATGAAATATTTAGATGGAAAAGGATGTATATATGATTAGACCTATGTTTCAATATATTAAAAATTTAAACATTAAAAATATTGTAGGTGCAGAAATAGGTGTCAAACAGGGTAATAATGCTTTTAGTATTTTAAATAATTTAGATATTCATAAACTTTATCTTATTGATCCATATCTTCCTTATAGGGATTGGGATGGCTATATTCAGAAATCAGGGTTTTTTGATATGTTGATAGCATTAACGAAACTTAAATCTTTTAACAATTATATTGAATTTATTTTTAAATCCAGTAAATATGCAAGTAAAAAAATAAAAAATAATTCATTGGATTTTGTGTATATTGATGGTAATCATTGTTATGAGAGGGTATATCGGGATGTTTGTTTATGGTTTGAAAAGGTTCGCAGTGGTGGTGTTTTCGGTGGGCATGATTTTGATTATGTTCATAATAGTGTGATGGTTGCGGTTTTGGATTTTATTGATAAGAATAATCTTAGTTTATTTGAATTGGATAATGGTGATTGGTGGTTGATTAAATGAATTATCGTTAATTTAAATTCATTTAACGTGGTTTATATGGATTGTCCTGATTGTGGATGTGAGGCGATTCCTCTATTCAAAAGGCGATTGATTGAAAAGTATGAATGTCTTGGTTGTGGATATATATTTACAAAGATCGTTCAAAGATAATAATGAGAATGAGATGTTGTATGTGTGGAAAAATTAGGCAAGTAAATAAATTTGGTATTTGTAAGGAGTGCTTGTATACCTAAATTAATTTAACAGTACTATGGAGATTAAAAATGTATAAATGTAATTGGTGTGGAAATAAAACTGATGGTAGTTATGTAGATTGTAATATGTTCTTTTGTGACTCTGAATGTGCAACAGAATATTTTGATAGTTTACATAACAGATAAATTACGGTAACAAGGTTTAGAGTATGGAAATAACAGAGTTGGTTAGTGGTCATGGTGAATTTTACATTCAGAATTTAGCAATAATAATTTGTGCATTAGGAATAATATATTTAATTATCAAATTTAAATTAAATCTGTAATAAAAAATGAGGTAACAGATATGGGAAAAAAGAAATGTTATTTTGTAAAATGCAATGGTGAAGATGTAGGATTTGCTCTTGTTGCAAGTTCAACATCAGAAGC
>CAYFVP010000036.1:0-1685 GCA_964346655.1 uncultured Thermoplasmatales archaeon | reverse complement strand
CTGACCCTGATGGTGATAAAGTTAGTTATTATGTGGACTGGGGAGATGATACAAATAGCGGCTGGACAGAGTTGTCACCTTCTGGAGTTCCTATAACTTTGAAGCATAGACGGAGATATGTTGGTATTAATTGGGCTTTTGTTAAAGTTCAAGCAAGAGATGAATATGGTGCTTGGAGTGATTGGACGACTTTACAAGTTAATATAAGGCCAAGAACCAGAGCAACCGTTGCTCCTTACTGGTTGAGATTTATCGATATGTTTCCAATACTGCAGAGGTTGTTGGGTTTTATAAGATAGGATTAATCCCATCTAAAAGTTTTAAATACCCACATTTGATTTAAATTATTGGAGGAGGTTACATATTTGAGTAAAAGGTCTCTTGCATTTGGAATATGCTTCTTATTGGTGTGTTCTACATTTATACCTATGAGTCTTGGTTCTAATGTTAAGGTTTCAAAGATAGAGCAACCATCAATCTCTTTTAGTGATGATAGAACAATAATAGATAATACTATTTTTAAAAATGGTAGTTCTTTACATGTAAATCTAACAGGCCCAAGATTTTGGTATATTATCAAAACACATTTTTCTAATCCAACTACAGTAACCACGGAATTTTGTTCTTACATTAGTTCAAAAAATGAAACAGTAAATGCAAGGGCTACCTTCTTTTGTAAAATCCCTTATAAGGAGGGAAAATATGGTTATGGGTTATATTCGCCTAATGCTTATCCTTCCAGTAAAGATTTTTATTTTCAATTGAAATTTGGGAGATTAAATTGGAGTTATTTTAATATAAATCAAAATGGTGATAGTGCATGGGGAAAAGGACATGGTAAAGCTATTTCTCGTAATCTAACAGGGACTTATTATTTTATTTACGCTGCTTATTCAGCAGAATGTTATTATGATTTTTGGTTTAATACATCAGAAGAAACAACATTTTCAATAACCAGTGGAAACGAGACCTTTTTTTATCAAAGAGAAGATTTTTTCGGTAACTTAAATATTGGATGGCAAAAAGGTCTTTTGATACTTAATGGAAAAAAAGAGATTAATGTAAAAAATAAGTTATTTGCTTGGTTTTGGCCACATGGAACAACAGGTTTTGAATTTTTAAATTATAGGATGCCATCTGGACGATATGAATGGCAATTTCAAGTTCATAAATCATTTGAAACTCAATCTGAGAAAGGCAGTGAATATTTTGATAAACATCTTTTTAACGGTGAGAGAGGGAAATGGATATTCAAAACATCAATGTTAAATTTTGATAAATATGCCTGTGACCCTAACATACTTTTATTTGGAGCTGATGTCAGGTTTCCTGAATAGTTCAAACCTTTAAATGATATTAATTAGATTTATTGATATGTTTCCAATACTGCAGAGAATATTATCCTTTATAAAATAGGAATTTAGGATTAATCAAGATATAATCTATCTATAAATGTTCCATCTGGAACAATTATTAATTAAACTGTTTCAAATTCATATATAAGATATAAATATCATTAATCAGATATGAATATTGATAACAGAGGGAGTGAAATGAAGAGTAAGATGTATTGTAAAATCCTTGCAATAGGGATTATTGTATTGTTTATTGGAGTTAGTATATCAAGTTCTGTTGGTAGTTTAACAATTAATAACTCAAAAACAACCGATGAGGTTTATGATTGG
>CAYFVP010000035.1:0-63497 GCA_964346655.1 uncultured Thermoplasmatales archaeon | reverse complement strand
ATGATGAAGGTACTTTTACTGTAAAAGCCAAGGCTCAGGATGATTATGGTGCTGATAGTGAGTGGGCGTCATTGGAAATAACTATTCCAAGAACAAGAACATCATACTGGGTGAGATTTTTTGATATGTTTCCAATACTGCAAAAAATACTAAATTATATTTTTTAAAATTGGGATTTTGGATGCAGAAGTGAAAAAGTGTGTAAAGTCAAAAACCTAATTATCTTTATATAAAATAATGTTAGAATAAATGATATAACTAATTTAATTTCATTTTTTTATTTCAGAGCCATAGACTTTATGTATTAAGTAGGATACTTCTCCTGAAATTGTTCTGAAGCTTTCTTTTGCTTTTTTCCGCAACAATTGCTCTTCTTCTTTTGATAGAGATATTGTTATTCTTACCATAAGCTACTATATTAAGCATAATTGACATCTTTTTCTATTTTATACAACAAATTATTAAAAAGTCGCAGTAATATTAAAATATCATAAAAGTATTAAAAAAATCAGATAGCTTTATATACTATAATTTCAAATTAAAAAGGCCCTGTGTAAAAAGCCAATTGGAATCGGTTTCTAATCAGCCGAAGAGAAAGGTTTATATGTATGGAGAGGAAATTAGAAAATCACATAATATAAAACCCTATAAAACGTATAATAGCAAAATTTAATATTAAAAAAGTAAACAAATTGTTAAGAAATTAAATATTTTATCAGAATTTAAAGATTAATATTTAATTATTTTTTAAAATTTAAAAATGAAAAAAGGCGGGGTCTTTTATATCGTGGAGGTAATAAATGTTAAGAATCATTTTTTACCTATTTTTGACCCCTATTTTAAATAATAAATTTATAACAAACTTAATAGTTGTTATTAATAAGTTGAACATATTTGTTTGATTCATTCTATAATATTTGTTTTGTACAAAATATTTAATTGTTTTTTTTAAAAATATCAATTTAAACGATCCATAAAATATATGAAAATGAGAGAAATATATTAGTCAACCAACCATTCTATTGCTTCTTCAATTGTATCAAAAGGCTTTATACCTAAACTGGAAAACATATTTACAACTGTAAGAATAATTTCTTGCTTATTTGTAACTCCAACAACTGCAGATTTTTTAACATAAGGTTTAACTATTAATGCATTGTTTTTCAATGCATCAACAGCTATTTTTTCATTAGCATCACTATTTCTAACATCCACTAATAAAAGGAGGTTATTTTCTCTTTGTTTTTTTATAAAATCATTAGTTTTTTGAATTATTATTAGGATTTCATCGGTTGTTAAAATATTTGAATAATCAAAATATAGAATATGTTTTTCTCTATGTTTAATCCATCGAATACGATTAGTGGTATTTCTTACCAATTCTGAATCAGATTCATTAATAATTTGTGATTTTTTCATCCACATTTAAGCTCTCGTTCCTATATATTATACTGGTTAATAGTAATTTAAATAATTATTGTGATAAAATATCAAAATAGAATAATAACATTAAATCTTATATTTTTCAATTTTTTATATTAATAGGTCGTTTTTACATTGTATAATTTTAAAATCTGAATCTATTAATTGTCGAAACATTCGATGTTTTTTTATTTTTATGAGCTTATTTGAAAAATTTCCAATATTACAAAATATACTTCTATATTTATTATAAATTTGACTTAAAATTAATACGACTATATTAAGAATATTTATATATTTGTTTTTCCTATTAAAATATGGAAAACTCCATGAAGAAGGCAGTATCAATATTTGTAATAGGGCTTTTTATTATAGGTGGACTTGGGGTTAACGCCTTATATAATGAAAAAATGAATAATTTAAAATTTATGGGTGGTGAAAAAAAAACTACCGAGGGAAACATGTATACTCATACAGTTTTAGTAGGAGTTGCTACATCCCAAAACTGTGCCCCCTGTGATTATATGAATACATTTATGTATAGTTTACATAACAATGAAACTCATGATTTTCATTATGTTGACATGATTGTATTTGATTATGAAGGCAACATTCTTAATTCGTGGGCAAATTATTGGGTAAAAAGATACAACATATATAAACAGCCATCCTTAGTCTTTGATGGTGCATATAAAAAACACACTGGTTACCAAAGTTTAGATGATATAACCAATAACATTGAGGAATGTGGAAATAGAAATGTTTGGGATATTACAGCTGATATGACGGTTTTTTGGCTTGGAGATGCCACTATTAAAATTGATATTTATATTCAAAATAATGAAGACAAAGAATACTCATTTTATCTTCGAACCTTTGTCACTGAGAAATATTCCCGATATCAAACTTACTTTAAACATTCATACCATTATGGTTTTTTAGACTTCGCAATTTTTGGAGATTCAATAACTATTCCTCCAGAAAGCAGCTATTATATAAGTGAAATCTGGAATGGAAATGAACATAAAGATGGACATGGTAATGATTTTGGTAATATTAAAAAAAATAATATCAAGGTGATTACTGGAATATATAGAGGAAATACTCCCTCTCATTATATTGACCAGACACTTGCAGCTGCACCAATTAGCGGAGATATGCCAGATAAACCAAGGAAACCCTCTGGTCCATCAAGAGGGTCTCCTGGAATTGATTATACATTTACTACCTATTCCTTTGATCCACAGGGGGAAAAAATATACTATTGGTTTGTTTGGGGTGATGGTAGCAACACTGGATGGTTAGGTCCCTTTAATTCAGGAAAAACTGTTCATGCCAATCACTCCTGGATAAATACTGGTTCTTTTAATATTAAGGTTAAAGCAAAAGATACTGAAGGACATGAGAGTGTCTGGTCAGATCAAGTATCAGTGAAAATACCTAGAAACAGATCTGTATATAATTCAATATTTTTTCAGCTATTAGAGCAATTCCCAATACTTCAAAAATTACTAAATTTTTTTAAAAAAGGGGATACGTAGGGAGACTCTCCGTATCCACATGAAACGCTACCTGTAAATATATGATGGGAATAATATCCCGTTCTTGCCTCCCTTACAATTATGAATAAATTTTTATTATATAATATTTTCCAAATAAAATTAACATCTGTTAATTCAAGCTTATCAATATAATAGTAGTGTAAAAATATAAATTTACTAATAAGAACTACCTTTATGGTAAGGTCGAAAAAGTGAATTTTGTATAATAATTTGCCCTGATTTTTGTTATATAATATTTACCTAAATTTGACAATAAATCCTCGATATTTAACAAAGTTATCAAAAAAGAAATTTTTATTAAACCCATATATTTTAATAATAGGGAATCACCCATGAATAATCGACCAAAAATAGTTTACATTTTAATACTATTATGGCTTGCACTTAGTACAATTTTTATACTTTGGGGTGGATATTCTTTTACCATTGTAACTATGATTCCTCAATGGGAAGAGTTAAAATCTTTAATACCTCCTCTCCATTTTGGTTATCTTCTTGCAACAATAGTATGGTTTATATTTTCTTTACTATTCATTTTATTTGCCTATGGTACATTTAGAAGAGATTCATGGGCTTGGACAACAGGAGTAATAATTTCAACAGTATTTATTGCAATTTTTGCATTTATGCTTGCAGCATTAATGATAAATGCAATATTGTTTTTTGATATATTTTCAATTTCTGGACTTGTAACAGTAGTTCTATCATTTTTAACAAATTTAGGAATTGTATTTATTTTAACAAGACCAGTAACTAAAATTTATTTCAATAAAACTCCTTCCTAAACCGATCTTTTTACCCAAAGACAATTTAACAATAATTTCAGGATTTTGACCAGATTGTTTATGTTTATTACTTAGTTTTATTCTAATAATTTTAAAAAAAGAAAAAAGTGTGTGTATGGACTGTTTTTAAATAATTAGTAGAATGCGTAATATCGGAAAAGCACTCAAAAATATATCAATAAGTCTTTGATATGCAAAACGTGATTTTTGATTCTTTTCTAGTTCAATCCGATAAACATCAAATCCATTTGAAAATACATTAGCATCTATAGTTACTGTGGAATATCCCGCCTTAGACGCTGTGATTTTACATTCGCCAACAGGGACATCAGTTGCAACATAAGCATAAAATCCTGGTTCAATTTCTTCATAAATCATTTCATGTGTGCCACCGTTTACATCAATACATTTTACATTTGCATCAGGGATGACAATAATTCTATCTTCCTCATTAGTTTTACCAGGTTGTTCATAAAATACAAATACTCCTATATCTCCGGTGTCTTCAAAATTTAAAGATAATACAGGTTTTTCATCTTGGTTGTTATTTACAGTAGCACTTACAGACATTACCCCAAACACAGTTGCTACTAAAAGTCCTACCATAATTATAACGAGCATTTTTTTCTTAATGTAAAACACCCCCATTTTTTTAATTTAATAATTCTAACAAGTTCATTATTAATAAATATTTTGGTTCATTTTTATAAAACATTTTAATACATTTTAATAAATGCAAAATTAACAATAAAGTATTAATCGTTCAAAATAAGATTTTAATGAATTAAAAGACGTTAAATCTCAAGTTATGTAATATAATTGTTCCTTAATTTTATATTTCACATTATTTCATAAATATATGAAACCTATTGAATTATCCTTTAAATACTTGAAATTTAATTAAAATTTTGAAATGGATGGTAGAATAACGTCAAAACAGTCAATATTTGTAAAGATTGCTGGATTGTGTGGGATATTTGGACCGATTGTATTTTTCATATCTATAACTCTAGCTATTTATTTTTCTCCATGGTTCATATGGAGGGAGAATTGGTTAAGTGACCTCGGCGGCATTGCTGGCGAAGCTCCAATATGGGCAGCGCGTGGGGCTGCATCAGTTATCTTCAATTTTGGGCTATTATTAAATGGAGTTATGGGATTAATGCTAGCAAGTGTAATTAGAAAAATTAAAATTTTAAAAATCCACTACGGAGGTATAGGTTCACTTTTTCTTATCATTGATATGTTTGCTCTTTTCGGTGTTGGTTTATTTCCAGAGACAACAGGTTATCTGCATGGTATTTTTTCTCTTATCTTTTTTTTCCTAATTCCAATATCCTTACTATGTATAGGAATTCAAATAAAAAGATCATCAAGAAAATCTTTAGGATGGTTTGTAACTTTAATTGGAGCTATTTCACTTTTTTCATTTCCTTTTTTATTTATTCCTCAACCATTGGGGGGTAATGCAGTCGTTGAGATGTTTCCAATATTATCATTATCTATATTTTCAATGATTTTTGGTATTTATTTATTAAAAGGTAATTTTGAGCTAGCTTAAGATATATAAAATAAAAGGTGTTAAAAAAGCATGACTATATAGGCAAAATCGGCTTTTTGTTTTTTTAATTATTCTCAAAATCTTTGATTATAAATTAGTAGAATTTATAATGGGAATAAATTTTTATTTCTTAAGATTTTGCAGATTCTACAAGTCTCTTCAACTAGAGATTTGCTTTCATCTTTAATAATATTTTCAGCAGAAATCCGTATTTCCTTAATTATTGTATTATTTAAAATTTTTACATTACCACGTTTTTCAGATAAGTACATGGATACTGCTGCAGGAGTAATTCCTAATTTCATTGCAGCGTTTTTCTGACTAAATCCAAAATCTTTTACAATACTCATTGCTATTTCTCGTCTAATAGAAGGTATCACGTTCCAAAATATAAATTCACAGAGAGTTCGTTTCATTTTATACAAATTCTATATTATAAACACTATTTAAGTTTATTTTAAAATGATCCACCTTCTTTAAAATTAAAAAAGTGTGTTATGTAACAATTTGGATAAAAAGAAAGTTTTTTGGAAAAATTATTATAATTTTATTTGTTCACATTCTTTAATAAAACTTGAAAATGGGAGGAAATAATGAGGAGTATAAAGAACAAAAAAATAATCTACGGAGTTGATATCACCCAAAAGGTTACTCCAATTATGGTAAGAGATGCAATAATTCAGTGTTTTTATGAAGCACATGGAGATATACTTGAACTTGCTAAGGAATTCTTTGGCTATCCAAAGAAAGAAAATTTTGAAAAAATGAAAAAATCTCATGTGAAAGAATTAATCGAAAACATTTTTGATAAGATTGGTGAAAATTTTAATAATCCTACAAAAGAAAGTCTAATTCAAGTAGTTGACCATTTAAAGAAAATTGCCAAAATCTATAGAACACCGGATGTTATTAAAAAACATGTTAGCGAAATTATGTTACTGATAAATAAAATTGATTAACTTTTAATATTAAAGGATTTAATTTGTTATGGAGAAATTGTATAACTAATATATAATTAATATTTGGAGATAAAAATTATGCCTAAAGTTGTCATTAAAAGAGATGGAAGACAGGAATCTTTCATAAAAGAAAAAATAATTGTTAGTGCATTAAAAACAGGCGCACCAATAAAAATTGCACGTGATATCGCTGAAAAAATAGAAAAGAATCCAAAAGACGAGATTAAGACAAGTGAGATTCGAAAAAATGTTTTAGACCAACTAAAGGTGCATAATCCTGATTGGCCTAAACGTTGGTATAGTTATGACAAAAATGTCAAAAGATTACATAAATATATGTATTAAATTTCATAAAGATATTATAATGATTTTTTAAAAATTATTTACCTCTAACATATAAAGTGAATTAGTTAATCTGTAAATTTTCATTAAAAGTTTTAAATACTAAATATTTGATGGTGACTTATAGAGGAGGCAGAAAAAGTGAAAAGAAAAAGATATAAAAACTGCTTGATTTTTTTAATATTTATTTTTTTTATTACTAGTTTAATAATACCTTCAACTGGAATAAAATTGAATAATAAAATTTCAAAAAATAATAACATTTTCAAATCTCAAATTTCATTGCCAGTCCCTGACTTTACAGATAGTAATCTTGAATTATGTATATGTAGAAGAATGTCTGTAAGGGAATTTGATCAACAACCTGTTTCAGAACAAGAACTTTCAAATATTTTATGGGCGGCATATGGATATACAAGTAATGGAAAACGAACAATACATAGCCCTAATGGGAACTATTGCATTTCTATCTATATAATTAGAGCCGATGGGACATATAAATACAAACCAGAAACTCATTCTCTTTTATTGTTTAGATCTAAAGATTTTACGCATATAGGTCAATATGATACAGCACCAATTAAAATAGGTCTTGTTTGGGATAAAAGGAAAATTAATAATGGAAACATGGCCTGGGCAGAAATTGGTATGATGGCCCAAAACATCTATTTTGAAGCAAATGCATTAAATCTCGGAACTGTTACTACAGCAACAGAAGTTAGTCAGCTTTATCAACTTCTTCTCCCAATTTATGAAAAACCATTAATAATTATGCCATTAGGTCATCCGTTATATTCTTATGATTTCACATATGATCCACTTCCACCCACAAATTTACCATCAGTTACAAATAATTCAATGAGCCTTGAAAATGCTATTAATAACCGTTCAGAGATAACAATCTGGAATAAAGAGCCTTTATCAGGGTTGGAACAATCCCAAATCATATGGGCTTCATATGGATATTCTTATTTTATTGACAATTTAAATAACAAAAGACATCGAACAGTTCCTAGCTCTCATGGGACATATCCATTACATATTTTTGCTGCTAACAATACTGGCATATTTCAATATTTTCCAAAAAATCATTCTATAATAGAAATTGCTCAAGGTGATAAACGTGAAGATATAAGTAGAGCAGTAGAATCTGAATCAGAGATTTCAACTGCATCATGGATTCTTATTTCATTTGTTGATATTGATGTAATAAATCCAGATTATCTACAAGCATGGTATTATGAAGCTGGTGCAATAGCTCACAATGTTTTTTTAGAATGCACTGCAATGAACTTAAGTGCAAACATTGGTAATATAATTGATGATAATGCTTTGCGATCTGCATTGGGGATACCGTCTCAAACAAATCTTTTGCCGTTGTTTATAATGCCCTCTGGAAAAACAACCTTTAGTAATCCACCGGAGATTCCAACTATATACGGCCAAACAAATGGTAAACCTAAAAAAGAATATACCTACACTGTAAAAAGTAATGATCCCGATGGTGATAATATATCCTATTTATTTGATTGGGGTGATGGAGTTAAAATTGGATGGACTGAGTTTGTTATTTCTGGCAAAGAAATAATAGCTAATCATAGCTGGAAAAGAGGTAACTATTTAATCAAGGTTAAAGCAAGAGACATCTATGGTGCAGAAAGCGACTGGGGAACTCTTAAAATTAGCATGCCCCAATATAAGGTAGAAAATGATAATTTCCTATATCGATTAATTAATCGTTTTACTTTTTTAAGAAAAATCCTATTCAAATATTTTAGCTAAATTTATGGGAATTTTTCAAAAAAAATTCAAATTTTATTTACATAATTTATTAAGGAGAATTATTAATAAATGAACAATTTTCAATATTTAAATATGGAAAAAATTGATATACCCTCCTGAGAAATAATATAATTTAGATATTTAATATTAGATTTTATTAGAAGAGTTTATTTAATTTCATTATATAAAACAAAAAATAATGCTGCTCAAAAAGAGCAACACCTATATATTTTGCTCCAAATTTATCTATTTTATATGACCCAGCCATGTCCACCTTCTCCAGGTGGTAAAATGGGTATTCCAATTCCCACATTAATCATTTTACTTTCATCTCCATTATTTTTTTCTTCATTTTTTATGTCACTAATTTATCATTATGTCTTACTATCAATATGAAATGGCTTTCCAAAAAAGTCGACAAAATTATAAAATAAACATAACTCAATATCATTTTGTCGTGGATTGATAGAATTAATAGATTCGATGCATAGAAAAATAATAAATCAACTTGATTAATTCTCTTGGCAATCCTTTAATGTCACTTATTTAAATTTTTATAAAACATCGGATAGTATTATTATTCTAACTTATTAAAATCATGCAATAAATTCTTTTAATTTTTTGCCTTCAGGATTTAAAATACCTTGTATTTTAACAGGAAATAACACTTTTATTAGAATAACTTCACTCAAATATTTTTCATATCTAATCCTTAATAATTCACAGACTTGCTTTGCATATTTTAGTTCTCTTGCTGTAAAAATAATAATCCAATCATATAACCCATGAGTATATATACTACTTACAATTTTGCAATCAACCTTCTCCATTTGTTTTTCTATTTGTCTTGAAATAATTTTATCAGCTAATTCTTCATCTAATGGGTAAGTTGTTCTTTTTATTAAGATAAAATATGTTTCAAATCCTTGTTTTTCTTCATCAATAATTGCTGTATACCCCCAAATAATGCGGTTTTTTTCTAAGTGTTTTATCATTCTCCATACTTTCTGACGGGAAAATCCACATTCCTTTGCAATTTCATTAATGCTTTTATTTGCATTTTTCTTTAATTTTTGAATAACTCTTTGTTCATCTTTGGCGATTTTTTCCTTACTACTCTTTGCCATCTTTCTATACCGCCTTTTTTTTAAAAGATGATATAAAGGTATATGTTTTTATTATTTTTTGCACAAATATTATATTATTTCATATTTTATTTGAGAATTATTATACAATAAATCATAAATATTGAAATAATAAATACTATTGAAAATGAAGACTATATAAATCTTTAAAAATGACAAATTTTTTTATTTATTATATATGATATCGGAAAATATCCCCATCGACCTAATAATTTTACAAATTCTACAAATTTCTGGAATAAAATATTTATTACCGTTTTCAATTATATTTTGTGCAGCCTTTTTTATTTCTTTTAAAACTTGTTCGTCATTAATATTTGTTCTTCCACGCTTATTTGAAATATACTGACAAATCGCTGCAGGTGTAATTCCCAATTTTTCTGCAGTTTCTTTTTGACTTAATCCAAAGTCGTTGATCATACATTCTGCGATTTCTTTTCTGATTGCAGGTAAACCATTCCACATCATAAATTCACAGATTGTACGATTCATATTAATGTATTAATCTTTTTATATTTATAATTATCCGATAAAAACTGGATTTTTATAATAAAATATCTTTTTCTTAATCTAAAATTAAAACAATTGTTACAATTAATAAAAAAAATTATTTATTTATTATTTTTTAAAATTTCATTTAAAGTTATAATTATATTTTTTAGGTGAAATCTAATTTTTAATAAAATTAAGAATTTAGCAAATTAAATTATAAGCCATAAGTTGTTTAAATATATGATAATGAATTAGTTTTAAGTATCAAAAATTATTATAAATATTTACATATTATATATTATAATATTATCTGGGGGATTAAATATGAAAAGATATGTAATATCATTTTTTATCATAGGAATCATCATTTTCTCAACTACGGGATCTGCTTTGGCAACATTAGACGAACCTTCCCCTCCTGGTCAGCCAACCTCTGGACCCGGTGGATCAGATTATTCACATCATGGATTTCAAAAAAACAGGTATAAATGGGGTGGGAATCAATATTGGATTTTTGAACCTATGAATCCAAAACCAGAGTCTGCTCCTCTAATTGTATTTAACCATGGATATTTAGCAATACATCCTATTGTTTATTGGACATGGCTTATTCATCTTGTAAAAAAAGGAAATATTGTTGTTTATCCAAGATATCAAGCAGGTTTTATTTTAGGCTATCAAAAGTTCCTTTCAAATGCAATTAATGCAGTAAAAGATTCTATTAAAACTCTTCAAAGTGGAGATCATGTTCGACCCGAGCTTGATAAATTTGCTATCGTTGGACATTCACTTGGTGGAGGTATAACTGCAAATATGGCAGCATTAGCAGAGGAGGAAGGTCTTCCGACCCCTAAAGCAATCATGCCTGTACAACCCTTTCTTCGACCAGGAATTTTTGTAAATCTAAAAAATATACCATCTGAAACTCTTATGCTTGTTGTTGTTGGAGAAGATGATACAATTGTTGGAAATAGTTCTGGAAAAAAAATTTTTAAAAGAACAACTCAAATACCAATTTCACAAAAAGATTTTGTTATACAAAGGACTGATAACTATGGTTATCCGGATTTAGATGCTAGTCATATCGCCCCAGTATGTTTGTCTGGTTTTTTTTCATTTTCCACTAATGCTATGGACTATTATTCAACCTGGAAACTTTTTGATGCACTTACAGACTATGCCTTTTATGGTACTAACAAAGAATATTGTCTTGGTAATACGCCAGAACAAATAAATATGGGGAATTGGAGTGATGGAGTACCAGTAAAAAAATTAATTGTAACAGATAATCCATAATAATTTTTTATTATCTATCCATAATCAACTCTTAATTAAAACATTTCCAATAGGTGATCTTTGAATAAAAAAATTAAAAAAATAAACAACCGTTAATTTTTTTAACTAGATACTAATTTTAATTATTATAAATTGGGGATAATTTAATATGAATAAAATATTAGTAAAAAAATTAATTCTTACTTTTACAATAACTATTTTTTTTGTGTTTTCCTCCTCTGCAGCTCCGATAGACTCTGAAAATATTAAAATTAATACTTTTTTTGAAGATCTTGATCCTCTAGTTGATATTTATGTAACAGTTGAAATACAAGCAATTAGATCACTTGATAAATTTGACCTACGTAATCTTAAAACATTGGAGTTCGTTGATTTATTTGGCAGCCCTGATTTTTTTGTAAAAGTGTTCATTAATAACCAAGAATTTACAAGTAAAATTTGGCATGATTCTAAATATATATACTATCCAGATTTTTCAGTAATGGTTGATGTACCAGATGATGAAGAATTTGTAGATGTAAAAATTCAATTATGGGATCGGAATTTATTTAAAAATAGTCTCTGTGACATTAGTGGAGAGGGGAGGGACGTTGAATTAATTTATAGCCTGAAAACAGGACATTGGACTGGAGATGATGAATTATCTGATCCAAGTGGATATGGCAGATTATGTGGATGTGACGATGGTAGTATTAATAAAAGACAGAAAGACTGTGAACTCTGGTTTAATATTTATCAAACTGACCCTGATGGAGATGGTATACCATATTGGACAGAAGTTAATGTTTATGAAACTGATCCTATTGTAGATAATACAGGTGAAGATGTTGATAATGACGGTGTACCAATTGAATGGGAATGGAAGTGGAATTATGATCCATTTGTATTTGAAGATCATGACAATTTAGATATTGAACATGATGGATTAGATAATATTGAGGAATATAAAATGTCTCAATGGTATTCGGATCCATATAGGCAGGATATTTTTATTGAACTTGACCAAATGGAAACCGGTCCGAATGGAGAAAAAAATATATTATCTGTTGGCTCACAAGAGTTATTAAATACAGCATTTGATCGATATAATAAGGTCCTTCATATCGATGATGGACGCATGGGAGGGGGTGAAATGATACCATTTGATGATTATACAACTCGTGATGAGCTTTCAAATATTTATTGGAACTATTTCTTGCATGGAGATGAAAAAAATTGGCGAAAAAGCGTTTTTCATTATGGATTAGTTCTGTATGATGGAACTCGTTGTGGATTTGCTTTTGATCGTGGTGCTTTTCAAATTAGTAGCAGTTATATTGAGGAACTTTACTTAAAACCATATCTTTTAAACACAAGAGAGATAGTTTACGCAAGTGTTTATATGCATGAATTAGGTCATACACTTAGAATACGCAATCCGGGTGTAGATAATAGGGATACTTATTTTCCATGGCAGGAGGGCTGGTGGACATATGCTCACTATAAAAGTGCTATGAATTATCGTTATGTTTTAAATCTTGTTGATTACTCAGATGGCTCAAATGGTAATCCCGATTATAATGATTGGGAACAAATGAATCTCAGATATTTCCAAATATCCTGGTAAAATTTCATTTTAATCTTTATTAAATATTTATTTCTAATAACATTTCTTGACACTATTTATTTTAAATTTTTATTAATTATCAAATAATTAGGTTAAAAGTTATATAAGAGTTACTTAATATATTAATTATAATAATTATCGGTACAAATTTTTGTACCAAATAATAATATATGTGGGGTTATTAATTTGGAAAAAAAAATCATATGTACTGTGATTTTATTTTTACTTATTTTTACTGCCTTTCCAACAATAACAGTTGCTATAAATATAAGAAAATCAACAGTAATAAATAATACAACTGATGCAGAGATATTTAAAGAGATTGAAGAAACAGATGGATCTATCCTAATTGCAGATGAAATTATAGGTAATATTCACGTTAAATATTGGGAGCATGTATATGATGATATATTTGTAGTAAATGATTCAATATTACTGCATTTAGATATTGAAACTGGACATGTTATTAAATATAAAAAAAGCTGGACTGATATAAACGATTTATCATTAGATTTTAAAAAAGAAACATTTGAATCAAATAATTACTTAAAAAAACAATTAGTGGTCTTTCCAGATGAAGATGATTGCTATTATTTTTATAGATTTTACAACTCTCAAGAATATCCTTTAGTTTGCTGGGAGGTTTGGTATGACAATGGAGAAACAATATTATATAATTTTATAGGAGATAAAATTGGATATGGAACGCCTACACCAAGTAACGCTTTTTCGCTATCCGGTTATGATTACAATCCTCAATACCCTGATGATCCTTGGTATAATTACAGGAAAAATGCTGATGTATTTTTTCAAAAATGGTGTGACTCAACTGAAAGTATCTCATTACCACTTTTAGATACAGTTTCTTCTTATGTAAAAGATGCATCTGTTCAATATTTCTATGAAATTGCTCATGGAGATTACCAGAATTTTTTAATAAATAAGCTCTGGGAACGCTATTATTTTTCAATTGCAAAAAAAGATATGGAAAACCGACCACCTATGAAATTTGCATTTATTGGTAGTTGTAAGGGAATGAACTATGTTGGTCCTAATTCGTTTTCATATCAATTTAGAAAGGGAGAAATGAATAAAACTGTGACTATTGGATATTGTAATATGATGCAATCTGGATGGAAATATGCATATCAATGGCAGGATTATATGTTTAAACAAATGGATAAACAAAAACCAATTTATGATTCTTTTATTGAAGCATGTGCAGAGTATCCTGGAATAGCCGATTATGTCAAATTTGTCGGAGATGAAAAACTAATTGTTGATACTAAACCTAGACCACGTATGATTAATATCTATTCAAATCCACTATTATTACATTTTTTTAAAAACTACCCATTTTTAATGAAAATAATCTCTGTTAAAAATATATTTAATTTTTCACTCTAATTAAAAGCATTATAATTTCAAGGATTATTTAAAAAAACTTGAATAATTTTTAAAATAAACTATTATTATAAAAAATATAATCTGTTGGTAAATGTTCTTTGATTAACCATATATATTAATCGAGTTTTTCATATACGGTGATTATATTAATAGGCTCTGAGATATTAATGAGTTAGGAGGTTAATAAAATAAAATATGATGTTACTATAGTTGGAGCCGGTCCTGCGGGTTCAACTGCTGCAAAGTTTCTATCCGAAAATGGTGTTAAAGTTCTTCTACTTGATAAAGAAAAATTTCCTCGTGATAAACCCTGTGGTGGAGGTATACCTCAAAGAGTTTTAAACCGATTTCCATATATTTTAGGAGAGAATTTATTTGAAAATGTTATTTATGGTGGAATTGCACATACTCCTAATTTAACTAACAAAGTAGAATTAAAAAGAGATATACCTGTAGGTGTAACAATTCTAAGAAAAAATTTTGATAATGGTTTAGTAAAAATTGCTGTAAATAGTGGTACAATTTTTATGGATAAAAAATTTGTAATTAACATTAAAATTCAAAAAGATAGAGCAAATCTAATATTAAATGATGGAACAATTATTGAATCACAAATAATAATTGGTGCGGATGGACTATGGAGTACTATTGCAAAAAAATCTGGATTAAATCAAGGCCAAAGAGATATTGGTTTATGTTTATTAGAAGAATTTCATATTGATAGTAAAATATTAGATAGATTCTTTGGTGAAAAAAGACTAAGCCATATTTATATGAAGTTTCAGGGCATTAATGGATATGGATGGGTTTTTCCAAAGAAAAATCATCTAAATCTTGGTATTTGTGCATTTAAATATTCTCAACAACAATCAATTGATAAAATTAATCTAGAAAATGTTTTTAAAGATTATATAAGAACTCTTAAAGAAAGCAAAATAATTCCTGATAATCTTGAATCAATAAATATTAAACGAGGTCAGCTACCTCTTTATCCTCTGGAAAAAACCTACTCAGATAGAATTATTTTATGTGGAGATGCAGCAGGTTTTATTAATCCTTATAGTGGTGAGGGAATATATTATGCAATGTCATCTGGTGAAATTGCTGCAAGGGTAATTATTGACGCTTTAAGGTCTGGGAAAACTGATGAAAGATTTTTATCTAAATATGAAAAAATTTGGAAGAATGATTTTGGAAGAGACCTTAAACAATATTATCTTATTGGAAAAAAGCAGAGAAAGAGAGCTGATAAAATTGTTGAACTAATAAAAGTTGATAAAATTTTTGCAGATATTATACTAGGAGTTTTACTTGGTGATATAAGTATTTATAAATACAGATGGAAGTTGAGATCACGCTTTATATATGTTTATCTTAAAAATTTTTTTAGGAGAAACTCTTAAACCATATTATTTTTTTTCTTTGATTTTTCTTTCTTTTTTGGTTTATTAAAAGCTCTATCTATGATATCACCTATTACTTTTCCACCTTGAGTGTATGCTTCGCTGATATCTTTATGAAGCATTATGTCTCGCTCTAATCTTGATTTCCAAGGTTTTTTCTTGACCTTTGTTAGACCTAAACCTCTAACCATTTAAACCCATTTGTTATTGACATATTTTATATAAAAAAGTTACTAGTAATTTTTTTTTAAGAAATGGGAAAATACTTAAAACTCCCATTAAATCTATATTATATAATATTGATTCGAATGTTTGGTGGAAAACGATGAGATACCTATATTCAGTTATTATTGTAATATCAATCATATTTATAGTTTTAATATCTCTTGTTTTGGTATTTTATCCTGGTTTAGAACCTGTTGAAAGTAAGGAACTTTCAGTAACAACAAATCCGCTATTATGGAGAATTGAAGGGGAAAATCCATCATATTTGTATGGATCTATTCATCTTGCTGATGAGGGAATAGTAACCCTTCCAAATGTTGTAATTGATGCCTTTGATAGTTGTGATGTCGTATATACAGAAATAAAATTTGATGCAGAAACTCTAGCTAAATCTGCCCAAGAATCAACACTTCCTGAGAATGTAACATTAAATGATTTATTACCTAATGATGTTGAAAATAGACTTTATTCATATCTGGAATTAAAGGGCTTGACAAATTATGTAAATCTTCTAAATTTTTCAAGATTTAAGATATGGTATACAGCTACTTTATTACCAGTTTTGGAAAATTATGAGAATTTAATAGCTTTTTTACCTCTGGATATTTATATTTGGAATTTAGCTGTAATAAAAGGAAAAGATGCAAGAGGACTTGAAACAGTTGATTTACAAATAGACATTTTTGATACTTTAGCTCTTGATGAACAATTAAGACTTTTAAATGATACACTTGACACGTTAGAAGAATTTGCTGAACAAGGTTTGAGTATAACAGATATCTTCATTGATACATATCTTCAGGGTGATTTAGAAGCATTACAAAATTTATCTTTTATAGGCTATGATATAAACGATCCATTTGATGTTAAAATAATGAATAGAGTGGTTTTTGATAGAAACATTAACATTACAGAGGATATATCATTTTTAATAAACTCAAATCCAGATACACAATACTTTTTTACTATTGGTTCAGGTCATTTTTATGGAGATAATGGTCTAATTAAACTCTTAGAAGATAAAGGATTTACTATTTCTCGTGTAGAATTTAACACTTCAGTTAGTTGTAATCCTAATGAAAAAAGGATTAATCAAAGATGTTATGAACCTTATGTTACAGAATAAAAAACTGGATTTATAATAAATTCATACACTCTTATTTGCATATATTTATAATTTTAAAACCGATGCCTTTTACAGAATGATTATTGTTGAAAATCTTACCAAACGTTATGGAAAAATTGTTGCATTAAATAATGTAAATTTTAAATTTGATAAGTCTCAAGTAATTGCAATTATGGGTGAAAATGGAGCTGGAAAAAGCACACTTTTAAAAGTTTGTACAGGAGTACTACCGTTTGATGCGGGAAAAATAATAGTAGATGGATATTCAATAAGTCAAAACTCAATTAAAGCAAGAGAACAAATCGGCTACTTACCAGAAATGCCTGAGATGTATACAAGACTTACTGGTAGAGAATTTTTATTTTACATTGCATCTCTTAGAAGAATAAAAAATGCAGAAGAAAAAATTAATGATCTTACAAAATTGATTGGGATATATGATTTTCTTGATTATGAAATTGGGTCATATTCAAAGGGAATGAAACAAAAAATATCAATAACTACTGCTCTAATGCATGATCCAGCAAACCTACTTCTGGATGAACCTGTATATGGACTAGATCCTCTAACATCAAGAACAATACAGGATTTTATTAGAAAAAAAAATGGAACAACAGTAATTGCTACACACTCAACTCAACTTGTTGAAAAGGTTGCAGATTCGGTGTATATTTTAATGAGAGGGAAAGTCCTTTTATTTGATGAGGTATCAAAACTTCTAAGTAAATACGGAACCATGGAAGAAGCATATTTTCACACCAAGGACGAATTAAATGTTTGAAACAACAAAGGTTGTTATAAAAAATAATTCACGAAATATTTTTAAAAAAATGAAGGAAGCGCCAATTCTATATACAGTATTTACAGGAATGATTATTTTTTCTATTTTAATATTTGGATTTACTACTTATTTTATAATTAATTTTGAAACAAAGCTTGACATTTCTATTAGTGATATCTATTTTCTTGTTATCTTTGTATTCTTTTTCAAATCATCATACGATTTTTATAATCATTTCATAAAAGCAGAAAATGTAACATATGCATTATCAACAAATGTTAAACAAAGAAAAACAATATTTGAAATATTTTTAGGTATTCTTGTGATAAACCTTATTATCTGGTTTTCATTTTCCACTTTATTTCTTTTATCACTTATATTTTTTAAAGTAAATATCGGCTATCCAATTGAATATTTGATTTTTACTTTAGGAGTTATTGTTGGAATAAGTTTGGGTTGCTCTGTTTGTATCAATTTTTTCTCACCCCAAAGATACAGACTTTTACCAAGCCTAATACTTGTTGGTTTTTATTCCTTTTCGCAACAACCTTTGTACATTTCATTAACCCTTCCAATTGCAATCCTTCATGCTGGCTGGAGTATTAATAATGCAATATTTTCTCATCAATTTATTAGACGTAAAAAACGAACAAAAGAAAAAGCACAAATTAAAAAACGTAATGTAATAGGTGCATTATTTAATAGGGAGATAACTGTTATTTGGCGAGATAAACTTTTTTTTAGTTTTATTTTTTCGTCAGTTGTTACCGGCTTTGGCGCAGGGTACCTTTTTGTTTACGGCGATAAATTACTTATTCCTGAGTCTTTGTTAAAACTATACGGTGGTTTTCTTCCCTCAATGTTTTTATTTATGGGTGTTTTTGTTGTAATTGTTTATACTGGTGTTTTTCCAGCATTAAATCTTTTTTTAAATGAAGAAAAAACAATGTGGATAATAAGACATATTCCATTAAAAAGTGATACAATTGTTTTTGGAAAAACATCAGCCCTTGCCTTATGTTTTCTTACATCACTTCCGTTTATCCCATACATTAGTATTTTCATTGGTTTTGATAAAATTGTTTTTCTAATTTGGTTTTTAATTTTTTCATATATTGCAGGAATAATTGTTTCCATTCCTCTTGGGGTAAAATATGTTGGAAAAAAATCTGATATTATGCTTCTTTATAGCATTGCTATGATTTTATTTGCTGTACTTGGATCTGTTGCAATGTTAGGAATAATTATTGAAAATTCGACCCAGTACCCATTTATTTTTTATATCTTAATTATACTAGTTGAAATCATAATATTATATATTTCTCTTAAAATATCTTCAAATATCTTAGCTATTAAATATCCAGTTAAATTGTAATAATACCAAGTTTTTTCATTTCTTGAATAATATCTGAGTGTTTTTCAAAATACATATGAATTGGCTTAAGGATTTTATTTATATAATTTGTTGTAGCGATTTTTAAATCAAGTGGATGAAGACCTTTTATGTATGAATCTTGTAACTCCGCGTATGTAGAAAATTCTATATTTCCACCAAATTTTTCAGGTCTTTCAATTAAAAATCTTTTATCCTTTAATTCAGGAAAGATTACAAACTTGCATAGTTCAAGGATGGGATTACCTTCAACATGTTTTTCAGGACAATATGCCTTTTTTATCTTTTGTTTGACACTATCTGGATTATCATGAATGGATATTATTGAATCTGGCTTACTTTTACTCATCTTCATATCAAGAGGATCCATTCGCCCACCTGCTTGAAGACCAGTGAGAAGCGGTGTGTGAATTGCAACAGGTGATTTTTTTCCAATTTTTTTTGATACATCACGGGCAAGCATATGTGCGTGACGTTGATCCATGCCACCATATGCAACATCAATATCTAAATGGAAAATATCTGAAACTTGCATAGTTGGATAAAAAAGTTTTGAAAGGTCTTTTTCTGCTTCATCAAAACTTCTACCCATAATATCCATTGCTCGTTTAACACGAGCAATTGAAGTTGCCTTTGCTACTCTTAAAACTAATTCCCAATATTTTGAGTCACCAACGTAATCACTTGCATAGATAAATTTAACTTTGTCTTTACTGACACCCATTGCAGCAAAGCAATCTTGCATATATTGTCCACAGAGCTTTATTTTATTAATGTCTCCACCTAGTTTGTCATTAATGTATGCGTGCCAATCAGCAAGAAGAATAGTAAAATCAAAACCACAATCTAAAAAATCTTTTATCTTGTTTGTACAAATTTTCCAACCAATATGAACTGTTCCAGATGGTTCAAAACCAATGTACCCTTTAAGCTTATCTTTATTTAGAATTTTTTTTAATTCAGCAATTGTTACAATTTCTTGAGTGTTTGATGTAAGTTTTTCTAATTTATCCATATTATCTCTCAAGCTTTTTGATAACTTTATCAATTATTTTTACTGTTTCTCCAAGATAATTCTCAGGTTTTAAGGCTTCATTAATTTCTTTTTCTGTTAGAATTTTTAATTTTTTATTTTCAGCAATAAATACCTCTTTTAATGTTTTATTTTGTTTAAGTGCAGTTAAAGAAGTTTTTCTCATAAGTTCATAGGCATCTCCTCTACCCATTCCTCTTGAAATAAGCTTAGTCATCAGTGATTCTGCCATAGGCAGTCCCTTTGAAATATCTAGATTTGCTTTCATTTTTTCTGGAAATACCTTTAGATTCTTAAAAACAGAATTCATTTGATAAATAATCCAATCTGTAAGAATTATTGAATGTGGAATAATAAAACGTTCAGAAGAAGAGTTGCATAAGTCACGTTCATGCCATTGAATAGAATTTTCATATGTTGGAATGATAAAGGAACGTACAATTCTTGCCAGTCCACAAATTTGCTCACAAGTAATAGGATTTCTCTTATGGGGCATAGTTGAAGAACCAACCTGTTTTTTAGCTTCAAAAGCCTCAGCTACTTCACCAATTTCATCACGTTGAAGGTTTCGAATCTCAGTTGCAAACTTTTCAATACTTGTTGCAATATTTGAAAATACTCCAAAAAGCTCGTTATAACGATCGCGGCATACAATTTGAGTGGAAACATTTTCAACTCCCAGTTTAAGCTCTTTTAACATTTCTTCCTGAACTCTTAATGCATTTTTACCAAGGGCAGCTCCAGTTCCAACAGCACCAGATAGTTTTCCAATTAGAAGTCTACTTTTACACTCAAAAATTCTTTCCATTTGACGTTCTATTTCCATTGCGTATCCTGCCATTTTTAAACCAAATGTAATTGGAATTGTATGCTGACCATGGGTTCTACCAACCATTATTGTATTTTTGTATTTCTTGGCAAGATTTAAAAGAGTATTTCTGAGCTCTCTAAGTCCACGCCTTATATACTCAGTTGAATCCGCAAACACGAGGGCATTTGCGGTATCTACAATATCATAACTTGTTGCCCCAAGATGAATGTATTTTCTAGCATCACCAGAACAAACCTCTGCAAGCGCTCTAGTTATAGATATAATATCATGTTTTGTTTCTGCTTCAATTTCTTTTACTCTTTCTATCTTTACAAATTTTATAGAAGCTTTTTTTGATATTTCCTCTGCAGCAGATTTAGGTATATTACCAATCTTTGCATGAGCTCTAGCAAGAGCAGCTTCAACATCAAGCAAGTATTGAAGACGACGTGTCTCACCAAACATTTCTTTTAACTGCTTTCTACCGTAACGGTAATCAAGAGGGCAAACTGGATCTTCCATTGAAAATCACAAGTCGAGTATCTAGTTATACTTAATGTTTTTTTCTACAAGTGTTTTGACCCTAAAAACCCGTTGAACTTAATTTTTTACTTTAGAGTTAGTATTTTAAAAAATTGTAAAATTGTTTCTAACTCCTTAATTTAATAGATAAAACAGCATTTTTTGTAGTATTGGAAAATGTTGTTCTAAAAAACTTAACCAGTAGAAACTATAGCTTCCTCTACTTCTTGGTATAGAAACTTTTAATTCTGCCCAATTGCTCTCAGCATTATAGATATCTTTTGCTTTTACCCGAATTGTAAATAAATCTTCGCTATTCCAACTATGTGATAGTTTTACTTCTTCGTTAGAGTTATATGGTCCATCCCATTCCACTATCTCTCCATCACCCCAATCAATGTAATAGAAAAGGTCATCCCAATCTGGATCACTTGCAAGAATAGTATATTCATATACTATTTTAGTTTTACCCTTTGTTGCACCATCGATATAAGGTGTATTTGGGGGTTTATTTCTAATAATTTTAACAATAAATACATCAGACCAATCGCTTTCAAGCTCATTAATATCTCTGGCTTTTACTCTCACTTCATAGTTACCTGTTGAATTCCAGATATGACTTGCAGTTGCCTCTTCACCAGATTCAAATGGGCCAATCCAATCCTCAATATCGCCATCTCCCCAATCAATATAATAGTATACATCTTCATCATCAGGATCATCTGTTATAAATGTAAAACTATATTCTATGTTTTCTGCTCCGATTGTAGGACCATCAATAGACGGTGGTTCTGGCGGATAATTTGCTATTTCAGCAAGAAAAGCAAGTGTTATCAAAACTAGTTTTGAACACTTTGTGGCATATGTTATGTTCATATTTTCTATTGTATCCTGGGGTGTATGATAGTAATAATTAAACAAATATTCATGGTAAAATATGCCATCATATCCATACTCCCAGAAATACAATTGATCACTAGCAGCATAACCACTAGGAATTACATTGAGATCGATATAATCATAATATTGAACACCTACATTATCAGTAAAATCAGTTAGCCATAAAGACTCACTATTATGATAAACCTTGATATTTTTACCATGATATGTATTAATAGCAAATCCTATCATATCTACGTTTAAAACAGCTATAATATTATCTCCATTTTCATATGCCTCACGAGCATATTCATGACTACCCAACATCCATTGTTCTTCCCCAGAAAAAGTAACAAAACGAATTGTATGATTAAATTGATATTTTCGTAAAATATAAGCAGATGCAAGAACCGTTGCAACCCCTGATGCATCATCATCGGCACCAGGACAATTAGCAACAGTATCATGGTGGGCACAGATTATATAAATCTCGTCACTGGTTTCATTTACTCCATATAAAGTTGCCTCGATATTTCTGTCTTGATAGCCTTGATAGTTCCAATCATGATAACGTACATCAAGACCCATACTTTCAAATTCATTATAAATATAATCTCCTGCCAGCTGACATGCAAAAGTTCCAGTAAAACGTGGTCCAAATGCAGTGATATTTTCTAAATATTTAAGATACATTGTTTCAGTTAACTGTTGAATAATTTCAACTACAAAATCATAAAAAATGGCCTCAACTGTCTTATATTGAGATAATTGATAATAATTATTAAAAAGAATTACATGTGAGGTATTTTCCTTATTAGTTGAAAGGTTTGGTACGCTACTGACAACTGATGTACAGGTTGAGATTAATAATAAGCAAATAATGATTCCTAATATTTTTCTTATCAAATATTATTCCCCCAGATATGATTTTTTAATATTTTTATAAAATTTAAATTTTTCCTTAAAAACTTTTCCTCTTAGATTCTGCTGAAAAAAGAATTTTTATTCTTAATTTCATCTAAAAATTCCTCAATAGAATTACTAATATTATAACCCTCTGTCATCTGTGTTAAAGGCGTAAGAATAACTATAAATTTTATTCCAATTGCAAGTGTATTTTTATGCAAATTAAACTCCCTCCAACTATTTATTAATTAAATACTGGTTAAATTAAAAAATCCATTCTTTAAGTTTCAAGCCAAAGCCAAAACCTATTGTGGCAACAGAAAATCCAATGAAAATATGCAAAGTGGCCGGAATTTTAAAACTAAAGCCAACAAAACCTATCATTTTAGAAAAACCGGGGAAGATTATCAATGTTTGTTTATTAAAAATTCCTTCAGTGCGAGTTATACCAAATAATCCTCCAACAAAGTTTGAAATATCAATCCCAGGTAAATTTAATAATCTCATTATCGGTGATAGACCAATACTTAATGAAATACCTCCAAAATAAACAGCAATTACACTAGTAAATAACGTTAAAAGAATTGGCAGTCTAATCTTTACTTTACTTGGATCCATATTTTTTAAAAATCCCATTTGCTCTCCCATTTGATACATTCCTTGTTTTAAATCACTGAATTTTATATCTTTAGAAATTAATCCTTTGTCTTTAAAAATCATAAATTTTCGTTCATTAGTTTTTGCAGTAAGTAAATCTTTTTTTAATTCTGTTATTTCAGCTTTTGTTAACTTAAAAATATTTTTTCCAATGCTTCCATCAGATTTATATTCGGTTATTTCAACATCATAAGATTTTTCCTTTTTGGAAATATTATTTAATGCATTAGTCACAGATGTAAAAGTAAGAGAAATAAATAGAAATATTACTCCGAAAACTAGAATTTTTTTGTTTCTACTTGACATTTATTTTCCCCAAATATAATATATATTTATTATATGAATATTTGTTTATAAAAATTATGCAGTTTATTTATTTAATTCTACTTTCAGGCTTTCAAGATTTATTCCCTGGTATTGTCTTCTGCTAATATCTTTATCTTCTTCAAGAATTTTATATTTAAAACCAGCTTCGTTTATTATTTTTAAATAATCTTCTTTTAATAAGGCTCCAGCGACACATCCTGCAATGAGCTCTTTATTATTTTTTTGGTCCTCAGTAAGATTTTCAAGTAAAACAATATCTGAAACATACATTCTACCATTATTTTTCAAAACCCTAAATGCCTCCTTAAAAACCTTAGATTTATCTGGTGCAAGATTAATTACACAATTACTAATAATTATATCAAAAGACTCATCTTCAAATGGTAAATTATCAATATTGCCTAATTTAAATTCAACATTAGAATAATCATATTTATCAGCAATACTTCTTGCTTTTTCAACCATTTCTTCAGTCATGTCAATACCAATTACTTTACCAGAATCTCCCACCTTTTTTGCAGCTAAAAATGCATCAAAACCAGCACCTGAACCCAAATCAAGGACAATATGCCCTTCACGAATATTTGCAAGTGCAGTAGGATTACCACATCCAAGTCCAAGATTTGCTTCTTTACCAATTGCTATTTCTTTATCAGAATAACCAATGGATTTAGCAATATCGAAATTACTTTGTGTTTCTCCACAGCAGCTACAGCTTTTCTTTGCAATTTTTTTATAGCTATCTTTTACGATTTTTTTAATTTCTTTTTCTTTCATTTTTATCTACCTTATAATACAATCAATTAAATCAACACATCTACGTGTTTCCTTTACATCATGAACTCTAACAATATCTGCACCATTTAATATAGCTATGCATGTTGTAGCAAGGCTTCCTTCAAGTCTATCATCTACTGGTAATTGTCTTTTTCCACCACAGATATTTCCAATAAAAGATTTTCTGGATGGACCAATTAAAAGTGGATAACCTAACTTTTTTAATTCTGCTAATCTTTTTAATATCTCGCAGTTATCTTCTATTCCTTTACCAGTTCTTTTACCAAAACCGATTCCAGGATCAACAATAATTTTTTTCTTTTTGATTCCAGATGAAACTGCAAAATCAACTCTTTCTTTTAAAAAATCATAAATTTCTTGAACTACATCATTATAAGTTGGATTTATTTGCATACTTCTTGGTTTTCCTTTCATATGCATTAGACATATGTAAACATCATAATTTCTAACAATATTTGCAAGCTTTTTGTCACCACGGAAGGCTGTTATGTCATTAACCATTAAAGCTCCCGAATCAAGAGCCTGTTTTGCAATTTTTGATTTATAGGTATCAATTGACATTGGGATATTGATTTTTTTATTTAATTCTTCAATAACAGGAATAACTCTATTTATTTCTTCTTCTTCAGATATAGATTTTGCACATGGTCGAGTTGATTCCCCACCTATATCAATAATATCTGCACCTTCTTTTTCCATGCTGATTGCATGATTTATGGCATCATCTAAAGAAAAAAATCTACCACCATCAGAAAAAGAATCTGGTGTAACATTTAATATGCCCATAATATATGTTTTATTTCCAAAATCAAAAATACCTTTTTTATCTGTCATAACTACAAAACGTCCTTTAATAATACTTCTAACTCATTTGCAATATTTTTAAGTCTTGTATAATGTCTTTTTAATTTTTCTATAAGCTCACTTAATTGTTGTAAAGTTCCAATTATTAAAATATCGCCTTTTTCTTTAAAAAGTTCAAAAGTATGTTTTGGAACTGCTACTTCTCCACCAATAGAAAGCATGTCTTGTTTTATAATAATAGCATCTTGAAGGATAACATTTTCAAATTTAAATACTTTTGAAATCGCTTTTGGAGCCATGATATTAATGCTTTCAGGATCACTACCTATTTTTTGAATTGCTCTTTTAGCATCTTCAAGTGTTTTTATATCGATTTCTTTGGGATTATGTTCTAACATAAAAAACTGATAATACTGTTTTTCTATTTCAAATATTTGTAGAAAATATTACTTTTTTTTACTTCTTTTAATTTTTAGAGGTAAATACAAAATATAAAAAATACAGAAAAATTCTATATTTGCAGCAATGACAATATAAATTGGATCAAAACCTTGAAAGAAATGAAACACAGCTAAACCTAACGCAACTAATATTGCAATAAATGCGTATATTATGATTAACTGTTTTTCGCTTCGATTTTCAAACATTTTTTGAGATTATCGTCTTAATACTATTAACATTTTTGGAAAATGGAGAAAAATCTATCTTCTTCTGGTTCTTCCTAATTTAATATTTAATGTATGAAATAGTAGAAGGGCAAGAAACAGTGCAACAAATGAAAGTAAAAAATGAATGTATACCGATTGACTATAAATAAATAAAAAAATCTGTAAAATTCCTACCCATAAAATAAGTCCCAAAAATAAAACAATAATTTTTTTTAAACTCCAATTATCAAACATTTAATAAACATTATTTACCAAAATATATTAAAATTTTATTAAGTATGTAATAAATATTTGGAAATGGTTTTTCCAGATTTTTTGGAATAATAACTTTATTATTAATTAATTGTACCCTTTCACAAAGATATAAATGTACGCCGACATTTTTGTAACAGGTGTCATAAACAGCTTGTGAATTCTTTGGAGCTTTTTGCCTGTATGATTCAACAGTATAAGCAAGAGTTCTATGCACTCCGTATAAATAATTCTCAGAAGTTCCCAGTGTTCCACCTAGTCTTGGAATAATATAATTATTTCCAATCCAAAGAGGATAACCACTAATTTTTTCCATATCTTTTCCAATTGAAATAAACAATTCTTCATGTGGAGTTTTTGCAGTTGTATGGTACCAAGGGAAAAATACAACTTCTGCACCTGAATGATATGAAAGTGAAATATTAATGGTAAAAGATTCAGCAACTCTTTTTACTGCCTGTGTCTCTGTTTCAGAATAAGGACTTGGCCCTCTATAATTTCCGCTTGTCTCCTGAGTTGCAAATATATAGAAATACAAATTTGGAAATAAATCATAATACTTCCAGTCATATCCAAAATTACGATTTGTATTTACTCCATGTTTAGAATCTGGATTACAGTTTTTACGAGAATTAGCTTCAACACCGTCGGGGTTAATCATTGGAATCAAATATATCTGCGTATTGTCAATTGCTTCTCTTACACGATCTTCAGATGGATCTTCATCTATTTGCCCATCTTCATCGTTATCTTTTCCATCAATTCGATCTTCATTTATTAATCCGTCATTGTCATTGTCGGTATTTTCTTTTTCATAATTTTCCATCATATATTCTATAAAAAAAATCAATAATTCAAATGATAATTTTTCATCTCCATGATGTGCACCAAGAAGAAGGACACCTGGCTCATCTTCAGTTATTTCGACATTATCTGAGATTTTAACGAACCATATATCCCGATTTTGATATGTTTTACCGTAGGATTCTATCTTTATAATATCAGGATGTTGTGATTCAAGATCATGTAATAAATCTGTCATTTGAGAGTATGTATAATACTCATATGTCAAGTTGCTCTTCTCAAATAATATACCAACAGTTGTTGGAACGAGTAATATAGTGAATAAAAGAGTGGAAAATATTATAATTGTTTTTAAAACATCATATTTCATATTAACAGCCTTTAATATCAAATTTATAGGTCTTTTTAAAGGTTTCTCCCATTATTTCCTATTTTTTCTAAATTTATAGATATTTGCACTAAAAAAAGAAGAATTAGTATTAATTTTTTTTATTAAATAGGTAAAAGAGAATTGCAATTAATGCTATTATATATACAAAACCTATAACTAGATGTACGTAGTCATTTACTCCTGTAGAAATTACCTCTTTTAGAGTTATAAATGCCCAAAAATTTGGAATTGGTGCAAATATGTATTTTAAGTTATCTGTCAATAAAAATATAAAAAGTGGTATTATAAAGACAGTTCCTGATATTTTGAATATGGCAAAGGCTTGTACCTTGTTTGTTGCAAATGAACTAACTAGTAATGCAGAAAATGGTGTAATAAGGGTAAGAAGGAGTGCAATAGGAATATATTCTAGATAGGAAAATTGTGGAAAATCAACGAGTAGTCCTGAAAGAGGAGGATATATTAATAGAACAATGAACGAAAAAACTGAGAGGAATAACATTCGATAAATAAGGTAACTATTCCGAGAAATAGGCATAACCCGAAGTACTGTTAATAAATGTTCATCTCGTTCGTCCAATATTAAAAAAGCTGCAATAAAACCATACATTAGTGGAAGCATGCTAGTAAATAACATAAAGATAATCTGATAGTTACCAGCAATGGGTATGGTTTCTTTTAAGCCTGGGGCAATCCATTGCACAATTATTTGGGATATAATAATAAGCATCAAGGGTACAATTATTGCAGCATAAACAAGAAATCTATCTCTAATAATGTTTTTAAAATCATTTATTGCCAGTCTGAGGATATATACCATAGTTTAGCCTCCCTTTAAAACAATATGTTTATAAAATGCTTTTTTTGCCAGCAAGAAAAAAAGGCCAATCCAAAATACTTGATATATAATACCATAGGCAATTTCCCAATATTCAAGGGCTGCTGCATTGAATACTCCGTCAAATAAGATAAAGGATGCTTGTGTTGGCCATAAATATATTATAGGATTTTCATAGAGCCCAAATAATTGAAGAAGTGGTGGAAAAGTAAGACCAATAAAAGCAATCACCATTCCAAGTAAATATCCATTGATACTGTTGACACGAGACACAAGGATAAATCCAAGAAGGATTAACATTACAGATGTAAGAATTATTCCTACAACTAGATAGAACAAATTAAAAGAAATATCATTAAAAATAATCATGAGACTCATAAATATTGTAGCAGATACAAGTGATAGAATAGTAAGTGATACAATCTTTGATAATAGATAATCATTTGTTTTCATAGGTGTTATAACTAGAGCTTGAAGCACATTTTCTGATTTCTCAAATAAAACTAATGCACCAACAAACATAATACCAATAAGTGCAGGATCAAAAAATAACAGAAGTGAATGCACTTGGGTCTGACCCTTAAGAGATTCTACTGCTTGAGTCGTAAGAAAGTAAAGAAAAACACTTAGAATTGAAATATGAATAATTTTATATCTGAATTGAAGAATAAACTCCCATTTAAGCATGGTTTTTAAATTATTCATTTCAACTTCCTACCTGTTGCTTTAATAAAAATTTCCGCCAAGGTAGCTTCAGCTGTATGAATGGTTTGAACAGTACCCGTCCTCAAAAGATTTATAAAATTCTTGTTATCTGCAAGGTTTTTTAAATCAAATTCTTTACTATTCAATTCACCATTTTCAAGATACTCAAGTTTTACAATTTTTTTCCCATGCCTTATTTTTAGTTCTTTTGGACTTTCAATAAGAGTAAGTTTTCCATCAATAATAAATCCTACTCTGTCACAAAGTTCATCAGCATCAGTCATGTTGTGAGTTGTTAGAAAAATTGCCTTTCCTTTCTTTTTTTCCTCAAGAATTATATTTTTTATTAATCTGGAGCTAACTGGATCAAGACCGGTTGTTGGCTCATCAAGGAAAAGAACTTCGGGTTCATTAATCAATGATCTTGCAAAATTTAGTTTTGACTTCATCCCTTTTGAAAAAGTACCAACTCGCTGGTTTGCATCTTTTTCAAGTTCCACTTTTTTTAAAAGATCCATTGGTGGAGTTGTTTTAGCACGATAAAATGATGAAAAAAGTTCTAGGTTTTCAAGAGCTGTCAGTTTTTGATAATGATTGGGTAGTTCAAAGCCAACACCAATTCTATTATAAAGATCTGTTTTCCATTCTTTTAGATTCCTTCCTAATATTTCTACATTTCCACCGTATCCTTTTAAAAGACCAATTATAACTTTTTGAGTTGTTGTTTTACCTGCTCCATTTGGTCCAAGAAATCCAAATATTTCTCCTTTATTAATTCCAAATGAAACACCATTTACTGCCTTTTTATTAGATTTTGGATATGTAAATTCTAGGTTTTTTACTTCTATTGTAAATGGTCCTTTTGTTTTTGTTATAGGTTTTTCAACTGGAAATGCAAAAATACCTTGTGTATTACATTTTGGACATGTAATTTCTATTGTCTCACCAGGAATACCTTGAATTGTAACAATATTATGGCAATGAGGGCATGAAATTTTTTTTGTTATTTTACTTTCATCCATTTTTTCCCTCCAATTATGTTTGTATATATGTTATTGGACGATATAATTAATTTGTGCCATACATGTATGATAGTTTATATACTACCTCCTTTATTATTAATTTATGAGAAAATTAACTGTTGAGCTTAAGGTAAAAGAAGAATTTCTAAAAAATTTAAACTTCTTACTTGAAAAAACTGAATCAATTGAGCTTATTGAATTAATAAAACTTGATTTTAAAAAAAGAATAAAAATGGGAATAGCTGCTTTAACAATGAAAGAGGGTTATACAATTGAGGATATTGATATTCCAGAATATATGGAAATGTTAACAGTTTTAAAAAAAGAAGGAAACAGATATATAATTGTAGCTAGAGTAAAATTTTTAAAAAAATTTATAGGGCTTGCAAAAAAATTTGATATAGATATAATCTGGGATACACCTTCCATTTTTACTAAAGAAAAAATGACAATGAGTGTATGTGGAACTGAAAAAAATCTAAAAAAATTTTTAGAAGCTATAAAAAATATTGGTGAAATAATAAACATAAGTTTTAAGAACGCAGCTTTTAATGACCAAACAATTCTTTCATGTTTAACTAAAAGACAAAGAGAAATTTTAATTGCAGCAAAAAAGAATGGTTATTATAGTTATCCCAGAAAAATAAATTCCCGGGAGCTTTCAAAAAAAATTGGTCTTAGTAAACCCACAGTTGTCCAACATCTACGAAAAGCAGAAGGTAGAATTATTTTAAATTTATTGACAGGATATTAATATTTAAAAATATATCTTACAAAAAATAACATTCCAAATATATCAATCTCTGAAGTATCTGAAATATATTAATAAAACAAAACAAGATTAAACCAAAGGATTTTCTTCTTTATCGGGAAATTTACATTAGATTGCAAATAAATAAAAAATTCAAAAAAATTTTTTAATATTATTAAGAAAAATAGCTCCAAGACCACCTTCACAAATAGAATGCAATAAAGAAAATAACATTCTTATACTGAGTCTTGGATAATAAAAAAAATAATTAGGCATCCACTCAGTAGCATATTTTTTTTTAAAGAAAAATTCTGATTTTGCAGGATAAAAAAGTGTGAATATTTTCCTTAATAAATCAGAAATATTTGTTGTAAATTGAGGATTAATAGTTGAAAAGGATGATACTGGAGAATAACCAATATATATTTTATTAATACCTTCCTCTTTTAAAATATTAAATGAGCTCACATATAAAAAATCAATTACCCCGCGGGGGGCATTTATTCCCTTTCTTGTTAAATCTAAATAGTAACTGTTAATACCATAAATAGGATAATAATTTATAAATCCGACAATTCTTTCTTTATATTTACAGATAAAATATCTTGTTTCATTTGATTTATCAAAATTAACCTGTCCAAATGCAAATTTAAATTCTGGCAATTTTCTTGTGTCGCACCATTCCTTTGAAATCTTTTCTATTTTTATTTCAATTTCTAATGATTTTTCATTTTTATAGTTATATTCTTCAACAATCATATCATTTTTTTTAGCATAATTTACAGAACTTCTAATACTCCTTCCCTTTTTGCCTGAAATATCAAATTTATTTAAATCAACAATTGCTTCATCTCCGACAAAAAAACCTTTAAATCCAGCTTCTTTAAGATATTTAATAATTTTATTTGTGCACAAGAAAAAACAAATGTTAACATTTTTTGAAATAAGATTCTCTTTTATGTCCTTTATTACTATTGGTAATGAATAAGACGATACAATCGGGTCTCCAAGTACAACAATAGAATTAAAAAATTCCTTATAAGCTACATAGCCATTCCAATTATTCTTAAAAAATGAAAGATCATCAGATAAGGTAAGATATGATAAGGAGTTTCTTCCATATTTTTTTAAATAGGAAAGCCTTCCATCTAGTTCATTTATTTCCATAAATAATCCTTTTATTTGCTGTTATCATATAATATCTTGAGATCCTTTTCAATGCAATAATTGGTATAAAAATTGGAACTGACATTGAAAATTCAAAATAATTTCTATTTTTGTCATATTTACCAAATGTTAAAAATTTTTTAATATTAAAAGATACAAAAAAAGGAATAGCAAATATTAAGGATCTAATTGATGTGCGTGAAACATTATTTGAAATGTCTTTATATAATACATTATTAAATCCAGACTTGTTTAAAAGATTAACAAAATATTTTAATCTTGGAAGCTCTATGTCTTGATAGCCGCGGCCGTATAAAAAATTTTTATAAAATCTATATAGGATGGGATTTATACTAATATCCGTTCGAAATCCTTCTAATATAACAAGTTTTCCACTGGGTTTTAATATTCTAACCATTTCTTTTATTACATCCTCAATTTTTTCAGAGTAACCAATAGACTCAATAGCAAAAACTCCATCAAAAAAATTTGAAGGAAAATCAGTTTTATTAAAATCATTTAACAAAATATTAACATTTTTTAGATTTCTCTTTTTTATAAATTCTTTCCCTTTCTGAACTTGATCTGGAGTAATAGTTATTCCAAAAAACTGTGATTTTGGGTATTTTTTTCCTAGATATATTATTGTTCCTCCAACTCCACATCCAGCATCTAATACTTTTTTTGGTTGATTTTGTTTTAAATCAAGTTTTTCTCCAACTAAATCATTCATTCTATAAATTGCTTCTTTTATATTCCTTGTGTTTTCATCAAAATATGCATAATGTATGCCAAGTGTTTCTTCAGCATAATACCATTTTTTAAAAAAATCCCATCGTTTCTCATAATACTCTGCAACTTTTTTTGTGTGTTGATTGTCTTCCATTTTTTCGATTCCTAATATTATTATTTTTTTTTTAATAATCTTCAAATATTTTCTATTATATTTTTTAGGGTTCCATCCCAAAATATGTTGCTAGATAGAATTGACATTTCACTATCAGTTAATTTCTGTTGAATTATCGGTGGAAGATCTCTATCTTTAACTTTTGCAGTCCAAGCAACTAATCTTCTAACAAGCCACCATGTATTTGTTATATAATCATCAATTGAACCTTTGAATTTTTCAATATTTTCCCATTTGTACAATCCCTTTGCTAAACAATTAAATTCATTGTCATTCTTTTCAATTATATTTCCTCCATTCCAAATCATATATTGGGGATGAGCTGTAATTAAAGTTATTCTTGCTTGATTTTTATTTGGATATATTTCGGTTGTTATTGCTGGTTTATTTGCAAAATGGGTTTCAATTATTTTATTTGATAATTTCCAATCACCTGCAAGATAAAAAGATGTCATGGCAGTTTCAAATATTTTCAATTTATTTTCTTTTACATAGCTTAATGCCCTTAAAAATGCAGATATTAATCCACGTAATCCACCAATATATCTCCAGGCATGTATTCTTGTTTCATTATTTTCATGAAGTTCTTGATTTGGATATGTTGCTAAAATTGAGTATTGTCTATCTTGATTTTTTGGAATTAAAAGAGATTGTCCTCCCCACCATCTGATACGAATGGTTGAGTACGGATAATCACTGAATATTGGATTATTTTTATCCACAATAAAATCTATAGGAATGCCGCCAGTATGAATTCTTTTACCATCCTTTGTTTTTCCTGGTTCATATGAAAATACATAAGCAGTGGTTCCGATTTTTTCTGGATGTTTATATTGAAAAATATAAAATAATGGAAAAGCTAGATGTCTATAATATGAAATAAAACATGAGATATCTAAAGAACTTTTATTATATTGCCGTTCAACAAATGTTCTAGGTTTTCTATTTTCACCAGTACTTAAAGGAGTTATTAGGGCAGCTCCACCACAAAAACCTATACATCCTCCACCTTCTTTAACAAAGTTTTGTATCTTTTTTTTCCATTTTTTTACCTTTATTGAACTGTTAAATCCCTTTGTAATTGAATGACCATCACCTACTCCTCCGCCAGGAATAAGTAAAATATCAAAATTAATATTGTTGAGTTCACCATTTAAAATGTCTTTATCAGATAATTCCTTTGAAATCATATTATATGTTGAATTATTTTTTTTCCATGTATAATTATTTAATATTACATTAAAAAAATTTATACTAGCAGTTGTCCAAAATAATGGTTCAGACTTCAGTATTGCAATTCTAATTATTTTTGTTTTTATCTCCCTTTCTTGGTATAAATTATCTGATTTCATAATAATATTTTACCTAACTTTTATAACATAACATATGGTTCTTTAGCTGGATTTCTATTAAAGTTAAATGGCTTTGCATTCTATCGCATATATGCACCGGAGGACAATACTTTACACCTAAAGTTTTATTTAATAAGATAAATATAATTTTTTTAAATGTGGGAAACATATCAAAAAATCTTATAACTAAAGAACTAAAAATTACTCTATTTCTTGGCATGAAGATAGGTAATGTTCCCCAGCAACCAACCAAACCATTGGTATCTTTTGCTTGGGCTATGATAACACAATTCTTTTTATCTGTCCAAGTATGACTCCTCGTTACTTCTTTGCCTGAAGCAAATGGACCTATCCATTCATTATATGTACCATCACCCCAAGAAATGTAATAAAAGACATCATCACTATTAGGGTCTGTTGTAACAAAAGTATATTCGTATTCTACTTCAGGTTCAGGATTAGTTGAACCGTTAATTTTAGGAGTATTTGGTGCATTTGGGTCAAAATCGCCATAAGGTTGCATACTTGGATAATTATCCTTATTGGTTATAAACAAAGATTTTTGTATAATATAAGGAGTGTCACCAATTCCATCATGGTCTTCATCATCACCCTGGTAATCATGCCAATAATTACCAAAACCATTATCATCCCAATAATTCGTCCCAGGTTTACCTTCAAAATAAGCATTAGATTCCATGTTGCCAATGAAGTTATTCCAATAAATATGGTTATAACTCACATATTCATAAACACGAGGAGAATATATACGTAAACCCACTTCATTGTATAAAATACTATTAGAATAAACACGGTTATATTTTAGACCTCCTCCTATTAAGCCATGGCCAATATGGATACCTTCATGATTATGCCATATAATGTTTTCATAAACATAAGTGAAGGATACATCACCATATTTACCACCTATTAATATTCCTGTTTCACAATTATATATCTCATTATGACAGACAAGATTTTGACCGCAAGCACCCCAAGAATCAGCAACAGCGATGCCATAGGTATTATCCATTAAAATATTATCAAAAACACTGTTTTGAGATGTATCTACCAGGCAAATTCCAGTATTTGTATTAGTAATTATATTATCAAAAATAATGCTCTTCCAACCATCTCCGTGACCACCATTAACATATATACCCCAATAAAGTCTTGGGGGATTTGGTATACCATATCGAATTGTAAAACCATTAATACTTACTCCTTCTGAATCAATAATAGCAACACCGTTAGTCTCAATCCCTTCAATTAATGTTGTATTTTTATCTTCACCTATAAGATTTACAGATTTATTCACAATTACATTTTCATAATAAGGTGAGCTATCATCATACACAAAAACAGTATCTCCTTTACTTGCATTATCAATAGCATCCTGTATCTTAGTATAATTCCCAGGACCATCTCCACCTACATACAGAATTTTACCTTTATTTATTAGCATAGATGGTTGTTCAATGTCTGATAGCTTAATATTATATCCAAGACTCATAGGTATAAATGCGGAACATATCAACAAGAAGCATATTCCAAATGCAAGAGACCTTCTACTCAAATATGTTACCTCCTCCAATAATTATAATCAGATTATGAGTATATAAAACTTTTATGCAAATACTAAAATTCTACTATGTTTTAAATACTATAAAATAAACATACCTCATATTCAATAGAATTCCAAAAAATTATGTATTATTAAAGTTTAATTCATTTTTTTATAAAAAATCCTTCGCTTCGCCAATAGTATATAGAGATCCTGTTATACAAATTAAATCGTTATTCTTTGCAATAGATCGTGCTTTGTCTACTGCATCTTTAATTTTATCAAAAACAAAAACTTGTTTTTTTAAATTGAAATCTAGAACTATATCTTTAAGTTTTTTTGGATTAAATGCCCGTAAATTACTAGATTTTGTAGTAATAATAATATCAGCAATTGGCACAATTATTTCAAGCATTTCTTTGATATTTTTATCAGAAAGAATTCCAATAATTAGAACTAATTTATTAAATTCCAAATCTTCAACTATAGTCATTTTTAAGGCATTGATACCTGCAATATTATGAGCGCCATCAAGAATAATAGTTGGATTAAAACTAGCTATTTCCATTCTGCCGAAAATGGCTGTATTTTTTATTCCTTCCTTTATTGCTTCATCGGTTATATATAAACCATTCATTTGAAGATTTTCAATTGCAGCAATAGAAAGTGCAATGTTTTCACCTTGATGCAAACCAATCATATGTGTTTTAACATTATACTCTTTTAAAATTCCTTTAATTAAAAATTTTTGCCCTTCAATACTGTAACTAATTCTTCTCCAAGATTTTCTATCAATAATATTTAAAGATGCATTTTTTTCCCTGGCAACTGTTGTAATTGTTACTAATGCTTTATTTGTTGCAGCTGTAATTATTGGCACATTTTCTTTAATAATTCCTGCTTTTTCAAAGGCAATATCTTCAATTTTTTTTCCAAGAATCTTTTGATGTTCAAGTGATATATTGGTAATTATTGTAAGAGCTGGTTCAACAATATTTGTTGCATCAAATCTACCGCCAAGTCCTACTTCAACTATTGCATAATCAACTGATTTATCAAAAAAATATTGAAATGCCATTGCTGTCACAATTTCAAAAAAAGTTGGAGAGTTATCACTTTTTATCATTTCATCAATAATAGGTTTAAGCTTTTGAACAAGTAATATTACATCTTCTTTTGTTATCTCAATACTATCGATAATAAAACGTTCAGAAAATCTTTGAAGATGTGGAGAGGTATACACTCCAACCTTGTATCCATTATTTGTTAAAACTGATTGCAAAATATTACAAACAGAACCCTTACCATTTGTTCCACCAACATGTATTATACTATAATTTTTCTGAGGATTTCCAAGTTTATCACAAATATATTTTATTCTATCTAAACCTAATTTAATACCAAACTTCTCAAAAGAATAGAGCCAATCAATACAATCTTTATAATTCATAAATTGTTAGTATCCCTCTCCATACAAAACATTAGGATAAGTTTCATATTTATCTAACCAGCTATCACCTTTTTTGATTATCACCTTTCTACCTTTGATTTTAAGTCTACCCTGAGCAAATAAATCAACAGTTCTAGGAAGAATTTGATGTTCAACATCAAGTATCCTGTGGGCAAGCTTGTCTCTATCATCTCTGGGCATAACCTTAACAGCAGCTTGCAAAATAATGGGACCATGATCCATTTTTTCATCCATAAAATGTGTAGTACAGCCAGATATTTTAACTCCGTAGTCTAATGCATCTCCTTGACCATTTACCCCTTTAAAAGAGGGCAAAAGAGCTGGATGAATATTTATTAATTTTCCAAACCATTTTTTAACAAAAAAAGCAGAAAGCATTCTCATATAACCTGCCCCTACTATCAAATCGATTTTGTGTTTTTCTAAAATTTTGTCAATTTCTTTATCAAATTCATCATTATCTTTACCCTTTGAATCAACAAAATAATTTTTAATATGATGTTTCTTTGCTCGAGAAAGAGCATAAGCATCTTTATTGTCACTTATAACTACAGTAACTTCTGCATTAATTTTTCCACTAACTGAGGCATCAATAATACTTTGCAGATCTGTTCCTCCACCTGAAGCAAGAACCCCAACCTTAATTTTCTTCCCCATAGAACTCACATTCCAATCCTTATATTGGATTTTATATAAACATTTTTTCTATTTCTTTTTGTGGAGCATTTGTTTTAAAACCAGTTTGGCTAAATTGGGTTCTACAAACATCATATCCACTTTTTCTTAATTTATCAAAGATAAATTCAAGTTTAGGTGGAGATTTTTTAAAAAAAGATGCTAAATTCTCAGATGTATAAAAAAAGCACGGAGCATCTGCTTCTTCTTCAAACAAATCTAATCTTTTGCAAAGCACGTTTTTTGTATTAAGCTTTTTTACAAACAAAATTGATAACAGGTCACTTAAAATTCTTTTATTATGTAATTTACCTATCCAAAGTGGACCTATTTCTTTTTTAGAAGAAATAAACCAGGGTAATTCACTTGATTTTACTCTTTTAAAATAGTTTATAGAATTATTTGCCTGACTAACACCAGAAATAACTTTTACATAAGCTCTGAAATAATGATCAGTCGAGTAAGATAGAATTGGTATTATTGCCTTATCATAAATACAAGCTTCTCTACATAAAAATCCAAGAAGAATTCGAAGTCCAACCTCCTTCATAAAATAAGAATGAAGTGGAACAGAATAATACCTTCTGAGACAAACTTTAGGATAAGTTCCACAAAGAGTAGCAGTATCAGTTGCAGTAACGGCAATTATTCCATTATTTTTTATACTACTCATCGCAGAATTAATAAAATAAACAGGTGAACCAAAAGGATCGATATCAATATAATCAAACCTATTTTCATAAAGAAGTGTATTCAGATTCAAATTAAATGCTTCAACATTTTTACAATTTAATTCATCAATATTTTTATTAATTAAATTATAACACTCTTTGTTCCAATCGTTTATTATTACATTAAAATCTCCAGTAAGTTCATTTGCAAATCTAAGGCCACGAATGCCTGAAGCAGCAAGTCCATCACAAAATTTTACTGTATTTTTATATGACTTTATCAACCATTGAGCAACAACAATTGATAAATCTCTATTTTCCTGCATTGCTGGATTATAAAATGGAACTTTTCCTTTGAAACTAGGTCCTTTTATTGATTCCTTATTTTTAAAAACAAAAACATTGGTTGATCCCTCAGAAACTTGTTTAAGAGAAATAGTTCTATTCATATCAAAACAAGGGTGGCAGTTTTTCTTCCATAATCTTTTCAATCTTATAAGGAAGAAGATTTCTGTTTACAGGAGTTACCTCAAGTATTCTAATATCATCGCGTCTTCGAACGTCTTGTAAAAGTGGAGTTCTTGATTTTTTATGAAGGGTTACCATAATAGGCTTGTCAGAGTCTAAGGCTTCGATTACCATTTCACAAAACTTTTCAGAAAGCATCTCCATTTTTCCAATTTCATCAATTACAATGATATTGATATCAGGATCTGTAATTGCTTTTTCAATAGCGGGAACACCGATACGCTCTAAAGCACCTGTATCAACACCGTATTTACCGACTTTTTCTTTAAGTTCAAAGTCAATGTGTGCAAAAACCTCTCTTTCCTTGGTATTCCAATCAGTTACATAAAAACCTACACGTTTTTTCTTTTCAATTATAGGTTCTGTAATCATCCCCTCAACAGTATACCCGTGTTCCTCAAGGGATTTAATTATCTTAATCAATGTTTCAGTTTTACCAACACTAGGCATACCAGTAATACCAATCTTTGGTATATCGTCCATAAACAGCTAAATGTAATGCATTATTTGTTTAGAAATGTTTTTATTAAACATGGTCTAAATATTTTAAATAAAATGGACCTCCTACAGCATAAATGATCATTGCTATAAGGAGAAGTATTGGTGAAATTGAATAAAAAATATTGCCCAGTATCAAAGTTAGTAAAATAAGAACCGTTGCAATAAGATCTAGTTTTAGACCTGGTTTTGGAAATGAAATATTACATATCATAGCAGCAGAAATTATTACAATTATAGGTAGAATTATAATAAATTTTACCTGAATGTAGGCAAGCATCAATAGAATTATTGAACTAGCTGGAGCTGGAAAACCGATAAAATAATTTTCTTTTTTCATAATATAAAAAGAAGATAGTCTTATTGTTGCAGCAGATACAAAAAAAACTAGCGCAATAAAAAGATAAATATGATTATAAAATGAATTAGAAACAATATCATGATATGATAAATAAATAAAAACAGATGTTGCAATACCCATAGATGTCATATCTGCCATTGAGTCAAGATGCTCACCAACTGCACTTCTTTTTGTTTTTCGAGCAATAATTCCGTCAAGCCCATCTGCAAGAAGAGCAAGAAGAATAAAGGTAAGTGATAACCTAATTTTAAATTCATCAGGAATAAAACTTGATAAAAGAGAAATAATTGCAAAAAAACCAAATACTGCATTTACAAGTGAAAAAAAATCAGCAACTGATAGTTTATTATACCCTTGTTTTTCCAAGGATTTGGTCTCCTATTTTTTTCTCAATATATGTCTTTTAATAAATAATTCAATTGGTCCCCCTTTTTTTGGAAGATCAGTTAAACATGTGATTTCATCAAACAATTCAGGAAGAATTTTTATTAAAATAAGTAACAAAATAATTAAGACAACAACTCCTCCAATTTTTGCAAGAACATTATGAGCAATAGGGAAAAATTCATGACCATAAATACCTGTTAAAAATACAACTAGAGCATTTCTTACTAAATTAAGAATATAAACTGGTAAAACTGTTATTAAAATACTATATAACTTTCTTTTTGAATCAATGTTTGATAGTGGAATAATAATTCCTACAAAAAGAACCATTGATTGAACCGCTGTACAAGCAAATACAAGTATAATATTTGCCTGTCTCCAATAAATATTTACACCTTTTTGTATAACGTCTCCTGTAAAAATATTTAGCAGTCCTGCACTTTGAAAAGCAACCACCTCTCTTAGCAACATTTGTAGAGGTGTTAGTTCTATTATAAAATATATTAATCCTGCTAATGCTGCAGCTCCTGCTACCCAATTTAGACAGTTTATTTGCTCCTTATTTTTTATTAACAGCCATTCCCGATAAGCAAAATAGAATAATACAAATACCCCAATAATACATAAAGATGCATTGAAAACGTCTCCCTCTTCACTATAGAATAATGTATTTGTTTGTGTTGACCAGAAAAAAGCCATAAATCCCCATCCAGCTATTTTTATTTGATTAGCACGCGGTTGTGTTTTTAAAAAAAAGCCAATGGCCAGTAATATCATTCCAATAAAATTTGGGATTGGTATGAACTCATAGGGTTTTACCTGAGTAAAATCTGGAAAAATTAATAACCCTAAAATAATAAAAATTAATGGAATTAGAACAAAAAAAAATGAAATTATTTTATCCTTTTTAGAATTATAAATATTCATTATGAGTTCATCAACGAGTATATTGAATTTATATAATAGAATTGTGTAAAATTTTTAATAGATATAATTATTTATAAAACCTTTAAAAAATTTTATTATTTGAATGTACATTAAACACATGTGAAGTCAATAACACTTATTGCACCTAAATCTCAGAACATAAGTGCGTCTGATATCTCGGTTTTAACAACTCCTCTTTCAGGTATTTTAATACTAGCAACAATCTTACGTGACAAAGGATATTTTGTTAGATGCTTTGACGAATTAATAATGGTACCAAATTATCACAAAATCGATACAGATTATGTTTTAATTACTGCAATGAGTGCAACTGTAAATAGAGTATATAAGCTTGCAGATTTTTTTAGAGAGAAAGGAAAAAAAGTGTACATGGGTGGAATTCACGTTTCTTTTAGACCACAAGAAGCTTTAAACCATTGTAATAAAGTAGTAATAAGGGAAGCAGAACATGTTATTTTAGATTTAATACAAGGAAAATATAAAGAAAAAATAATCAATGGTTCAATAGTAATGAATCTTGATTCCATTCCATTACCCGATTATAGTTTGGTTGAAGGGATGTCACATAATCCAAAATTTGTTTCAATTTGTTCATCAAGAGGCTGCCCCTTCAACTGTAATTTTTGTTCGATAAAAAATATCTTTGGAAGAAAATATAGATATATTTCTTCAGATAGAATTATTAATTTTTTACTTAAATTTAAAAAAATAAAAACATTATGTTTTGATGAGCCTAATTTCACAATTGATAACGATGGAGTCGAAGATATTTTAATAAAAATGAAAGAAACAGATATTAATCCAAAATATGCAATTCCAAGTGTAAGTATTGATATTGCCAATAATGAAAAAATATTAAAATTATGTTCAGATGTTTCTCAATTTACTTTTCTTATTGGTTTGGAATCTATTAATCAAAAAGTACTTGATACTTTTAATAAAAAACAAAACCTAGATGGCATGAAAAAAGCAATTAAAAAAATACATGACTATGGAATAAAAATTCAGGGATCGTTTATTTTCGGATTAGATTATGATAAAAAATCGATATTTAAAAAAACAGTTGATTTTTGTAATGAAAATGATATCGAGTTTCCAATCTTTTGTGCATTAACACCTTATATTGGAACAGATATACGGAAGAAATTTGAAAAATCAAATCGAATTATTACAAATAATTGGGATTTTTACGATGGTGCACATGTTGTATTTCAACCAAAAAACATAACTCCATATGACCTTCAAATAGGAATTATATCGGCATATGAAAACTTTTATTCCAGATCAAAAGTAATTAATCATATTAAAAAAGGTGAATTTTTTTATGGAACTGAAACACTATATATAAGGCATCTTTTAAGGAAAATACTTAAAAAAAATTGGGATTATTTAGAAAATTTAGAAAGGATTAGTTCTTAATTTTTTTAAACTAATCCTAACATTTCAAGTATAGGTCTCCAGCCGAGAGTATCCGGTGAAAATGTCCAACCTTCCCACATGATAAATATCAATCCAACTAGAGCCAATAGAGTTAATGGTACCCAGTATGTGTATACTATTTGGTCAATTTTTAAACGTGCAACTGCAACTCGAATTAAAGTTACAGTTATAACTATTATGATTAAAACTTTTACAAGGAAAAATATGAAATCAATAATTGCCCCTGAATAACTCCCAATACCAAGCAATGGAGATAGATTATATGGGAAAAACAGTGCAACAATAATAGATGCCATAACAACTGTTTTTACGCTGTCCATAAGATAAAACATTGCAAGATTTCTTCCAGAATATTCAACAAGTAAACCACCACCTATTTCTGTTTCTGCTTCAGGTGCATCAAAAGGTATTTTAGATAGTTCCGCAGGTGTTACAATCACAAGAACAATAAGTAATATGATAAATCCGATGAAGGCAAAAGGACCAGATATATGCCAAACAGGATTAGCAGTAATCGTTGATATTGCAAATGCATTTTGAAGACCTAAACCTCCAGAAGTAGTGCTTCCAAGTTTCCAAGCTAAGGTAATTATAATTATTGCAAGAGGAAATTCATATGCTATCATTGTTGCCATTTCTCTTTGCGCACCAACTGTAGCATAAGGTGAACCAGAAGAAAAACCTCCAATTACAAGTGCAAGAGATGGAATAATCAAAAGATATAAAATTAAAATCATATCCCCGCCAAACGTAAGTAATGGTGCAAGTCCGCCATCAGGCTGTGGAACAATTGGTAAATATAGAAGAATTGATATTGCTCCTATTAGTCCTATAAGGGGTGCAAGATGAAACACCCATGGAATAGCATTTTCTGGAACAATATTTTCTTTTGTAAATAGCTTTCGTACATCTCTAAACGGCTGAACAAGAGGAGGACCTACTCGACCTTGCATATGTGCAGAAATTTTTCTATCAATACCCTTATAAAATAAACCAAAAACTATACCAAAAAAAGCAAGACCAACTGTTCCAAGAATTATTATCATTATAGTATTAATTGTACATTGAATATCCATTTTAAATCACCCCTAAAATTATGAAAAATATACCTGTAATAATAATAAACCATAGAATATAATCATTGGCATTTCCGGTATGCATCTTTTCAAGAACACCATAAAGCCATTTGAGTGATTCCATAAATCCCCAGTAAACATTATCTGCTTTAACATGCATTTTTTCCTTTTCAAATTCAGGATTTCCAGATAAAAAGACCTTTGTTTGCTCTGTTTCTTTTTTATATTCCTTTTTACCATAGCCTCTTAGTATGTAAATAATCAGAAATGCAATTACAATCGCAAGACCCCAGACAAGAGGGTTCCAAAATCCACTATCTGTTGTAAGTGATTTTAAGAGTTGTTCTAACTGCTCTATCATTTTAGATCACCCCCATTATATATTGAATATATTGTCCGGAATTCTCAATTGCTCTAGCTGCTGGTTCTACAACATTATTCAAGAAAATATCTGGAAATAATCCAATGAAAATGATGATACTTGCAATTATACCCATTGCAATTAACATGCTTTTTGGAGCCTCTTTAACACTGTCAAATTTAGGAATCTTTGGTCCTAAAAATGCAGAATAAAAAACTTTAACAAACACTGCAAGTAGCAAAATACTACATAGAATTGCAATAATTGAAAGGATCGGATTTACCAAAAATGTTGATTCATAAATAATTATTTTTGACGCAAAACCATTCATTGGAGGCATACCTGCAACAGCAAGTAGACCTATTAAGAAAAATACTGTTGTATATTTCATATTACGTGCAAGTCCACCTAATCTATTAAGAGATGTTTCTTTTGTAGCATAATAAATTGCACCTGCAACAAGAAATAATAGACCTACGTCAAGTGCATCATTAAATATGTGGAAAACACCTCCCTTTAAAGCAAGTCTACTTGTTTCAATGTCTGCTGAAAACATAATGGTAAGGGCTGCACCTATTGCTAGAATCATGTACCCAATTTCAGCAACTGCTGCAAAACCTATCATCCTTTTGAAATCTGATTCTCTAAGAGCCATGAGAACTCCAACAAAAATAGTAAGAATCGCAAGACCTACAAGAATCGCCCCTATTAGTAAATTCAGGTTGATATCTAATCCACCTACATTACTTACAGTTCTTGTTAGCTGCCCGCCAAATAATGTAAAAATCATTCTTAAAGCACCATAAAGGCTTGCTTGAGTTGCACCAATAAGTATTAATGTTACAGATGAAGGAGCCCTGCCATATGCATCAGGCAGCCACATATGCATAGGAACAATTCCTGCTTTCATAGCAAGACCTGAAATAAGTAAAACAAGAGCTATTCGATCTAAAAATGTAAATTCAATTTTACTTGCAAGAACTGCTATATTAAGTGCATTATATTGTCCATATAGAATTGCTACTGCAAATAAAACAAAAAGAGCACCAGTTGCAGAAACTACAATATACTTGAATCCTGCATCAACTGCTTTTCCTTTATTTGTATAAAAGGCAATAAGTGCACAAGATGAAATTGAAGTTATTTCAAGAAATACAAAGAAGTTGAACATGTCGCCAGTTAGAACCATACCAAAAATACCAGCAATCATCAAAAGATAAAGGGTGTAATACTTGTCAAGACCGGTATGCTCTTTCATAAATGAGTATGAATATATAACTCCTGCAATTGCAAGAAATGTAGCAATTAGTGCCATAAAGGCATTTAATCCATCAACTTGAAATAAAATCCTTATTGCAAATCCTCCATCCGTTAAAGCATTGCCTCCACCAAAAACATAGGTATGAATATTACCCTTAACAAAAACATCATAAGAGAGTAAAAAAGCAAAAAAACTAGTTAAAATAACAATAAAAATTACAAAGCTGTTTCTAGCTTTATTATGTATTTTGCCAAATAATGGAGTTAAAAATGCACCTAATAATGGAATTGCAACAATTAATGCAGGGGAATGAAATAATAAATCGTTTAAGATATTTTCAAATCCATTCATTCTTCCTTCCTCCCTATTTTTCTTGCATCAAGTGTTCCATAATGTCTATATATATGAACCACTAGTGAAAGCATGAGTGCCAGAACCGCTACACCAATAACAATACTTGTTAGAGTTAAGGCATGTGGAACAGGTAGTGACATGAGCCTACTTCCTCCCCCATGATAAATAGGTGCAATACTATCTTGTCTAAAAGCAAGTGTAATTAAAAAAAGATTAACGCCACATTCAATAAGAGTAATACCGATTACAATTTTAATAAGATTGCGTTTAATTATTACTGCGTAAAGACCAATTAGAACAAGGGCAACTACTGCAATATAAGGAATGTTGTAAATCATTTGAAAATTCCCTCCTTCTTACTAGTTGCATATGCCATAACAAGAACTATTACAAAAAGGCCTGCAATAACTTTCAGTCCTACTGCAAAATTCATTAGAGGTAGAACACCTGCTGTGTTAATGTTACTAAAACCTTTTCCAATTTCTCCAAATATAAATTCATTGCCCAATAAAAAATTGTTAAAAAACCAGGTCCCAAAAATTAAACCAAGAAAAGCAAGACCTATGAAACCTATTGCACCAACACTTTCTAGAATAGATAGATGTTTTTCTTTTATCTTACTCATGGTCCAAACAGAGCCATATGCAACGACTAACATAGCCAGACCTGAAGCAACAACTGCTCCACCCTGAAAACCACCACCAGGAGTTATATGACCATGGGCGATAATATAAAGTCCATAAATTAGAGTTAATGGCAATGCAATACTTGTAATTGTTTTAACAATTCTAGACATACCGCTCATTTATTCAGCCTCCTAAAAATAACTATAACACCCGCAACAGCAGTAAATAGAACAGTTGCCTCCCCAAGTGTATCAAACCCTCTGTAATCAAAAACTACTGAAGTAACTCCATTATCAGCACCAGTTTGTGGTTGAGTGTTATCAATGATATATTGATCCATTTCGGGGTTTTCAGGCTCACCAAAAGGATGCATAAAAAGAGCTCCAAATATAAGAAAAACACCAACAATTGAAAAAAATATTGCTGCAGCAATAGATCTTTTTTCCATTATGCTTCCTCCTCTCTCTTTGTTGCTCTTATTGAAATAATTAAAATTGCAGTCGTCAGACAAGCACCGACTCCAGCTTCAGCAATAGCAACATCTGGTGCCTGTAAAATATAAAACTCTAAAGAAAGAAGTAAACTCATAGCAGCTACAGCAATTGCTGCTGCAATAAGGTCTTTAAAAGCTACTGCAAAACCTGAGGCAATAACAATTAAAATTGGAACAACTATATGAACCAAATTAGTTAAAGCTTCTGCTACCATTTACTGCTTCCCCTCCTCTTTTTTAGCTATAGCTTTTTTTATAGGTAATTCTTCTAAATCATCAATGACTGCGCCATATGGTTTTACACCACTTCTATGAGCAGCCCGAGCAATAGCATGAGCACCAGTTGGATTAGTAATAAGAATTGCAATTAATGCACCAGCAGTATGAATTGCAAGAACTGATCCATCGGTACTACCTTGAATCCAATATTTTAAACCTAGAAGAATCACAGAGACACAAATAAATATTGATCCAAAGGTTGTACATTTTGTACCTGCATGAAGCCTAGTATAAACATCTGGAAAGCGAAGCAATCCAACACCTCCTAATAGATTGAAAAAGATACCTATTGCCAAAAAGATATAAACAATTATATCAACAATTCCAGAAAGCATTTAAATCTCTCCTCCTTCTAAATATTTTGCAATAAAAAGTGTTGAAATAAACGAAAGGAGAGCATAAACAATTGCCACATCTATATAAATTACAGAGCCAGTTGCAAGTCCAAAAACAATCATACCAACAACAACAAATGTGTTAATTGTATCAAGTCCAACCACTCTATCGGGTGCAGTTGGACCTTTAATTACTCGAACTATTGCCATAACGGCAGCTAGTAATAGTGCTCCAAGAACTATTAAATAAGTTGTATCAATTTCAATCATTCTGCAATCCTCCTTACCCATTTAGGAAAATTTCCACATACATATTTATAATCGATAGGCTTTTTCTCGAGTGCTTCCTTTTTAACATTTATCCAGTGAACATAGAGATCATTTTTTTCTTCATCAATATCAACGCTTAATGTTCCAGGAGTAAGAGTGATTGAATTAGCAAGTAAAGTTATTCCAAGATCTGTTTTTAGATTTGGTGAAATTTTTACTATTCCAGGTTTGATTTTTCCTGTAATAACTCTATAAGCAACATCTAAGTTTGCCTTTGCCATACCTACGAAAAAAGGGCCAAATAAATATGCAATAAATCTAAACCATCTAACAGGATTGGCCATTCTCAAATTCTTTTTCACTAGTATCTTTCCAGAAACAGCACCAACAATAATAGAAAGAATAATTCCAAAGATAATTTCTTCATAGCTCCATATCCATAAATCAGTTCCACTGCCTGTTGTTAATACCAAATAAGTAAAAAAGCAAAGGATAGTAGTTATTCCATATGCTAACATAATTATCCTCCCTAGGGAATTCCCATATTCTGTCTCAGTGTAATTCAAATGGTTTTTAAAAGGTTATGGTTTAATTAATGTTTTACAAATATTAAAAGTAAATTTGTACCTAAAAAATAATAAAAGTAGATATTATATGCGTTTGAGAGGAGTTAATAATGAATGTAAAACTAATAGGTTTTACTCCAAATCCTGAAAGATTACCTTCAATGGCTGCAAAACTTACACATAGTAAAATTAAACCTGAAGATTTAGATAAATCTTCTGAAAAAGAGTTACAAGCAATACTTGAGCATGTCATAAATCTAGGCCATACTAGTGTTATCGAGCATACTTGTTTTACTTTTGCAATAAGTGATGTAAGCCGGTCTCTTACTCATCAATTAGTAAGACACAGAATTGCCAGTTATGCCCAACAAAGTCAACGATATGTAGATTTAAAAGAACCAAATTATGTTACTCCTCCTACGATTGCAAAAAACAGGGATATGAAAAAAGCCTATGATGAAACTATGAAAAATATCTGGAACGAGTACAATAAACTTCTTGAACTTGGAATTCCTGCAGAGGATAGCAGGTTTATACTTCCCAATGCGACTTGCACAAACATTATTGTTACAATGAACGCTCGCAGTTTACTTAATTTTTTTGAATTACGTTGTTGTCTGCATGCCCAGTGGGAAATACGAGATCTTGCAAATAAAATGTTAAAAGAATTAAAAAAAGTAGCACCAACAATTTTTAAAAAAGCAGGTCCTTCATGTAAAAGCAAAGGTTTTTGCTCAGAAAATAAAAAAGATTGTCCAATGTATCCCAAGTGAAATTTTATGAAAAGACCGTATGTAATTATCAACTGTTCGATGTCAGCTGATGGAAAAATCGCCTTACCATCAAGAAAACAATTGAGAATATCTTGTGAAGAAGATATCAAAAGAATGTATAAATTAAGGAATAAGTGTGATGCAGTTCTTGTTGGTATAGGAACAATTTTATCAGATGATCCTAAATTAACAGTTAAAGAAAAATATGTAAAAAATCCACATCAACCTATTAGAATAATTTTAGATACCCATTGTAAAACTCCTGAAAATGCTCTTGTGGTTAACCAAAATGCAAAAACAATGATTATTACAAGTGGAAATTGTAATAAGAAATACAGATCAAATATTGAAATAATAAAATGTAGAACTGACAAAAATGGATTAATCGATCTTTCATATATGTTGGAATTTCTCTTAAAAAGAGGCATTAAAAAGTTATTGGTTGAAGGTGGAGGAACAGTTATTTGGAATTTTATAAAACAAAAACTTGTTGACGATATATACGTTTATATTGGGCCAATAATTATTGGTGGTAAGGTCACTCCTACTTTAGCAGATGGTGAAGGAATAAAAAAAGATAATGATAAAATCCACTTAAAATTAATAAATATTAAAAGATTAGGATCTGGTATTTTAATCCACTATAAATTGATAAAATGAAATTTTTTTGCGATCATATGCTAGGAACTCTTGCCAAATGGTTACGAATCTATGGGTTTGATACAATTTATGCAAACTCTGAAATAGACGATGATGAAATATTGAAAATTACAGTAGAAGAAAACCGCATTCTTATTACACGTGATAAAAATCTAACACAAAGAGCAAGAAGGGAAAATATTAAAACTATAAAAATAACATCAACAGAAATTGACACTCAAATAAAAAATGTTCTAAAAGATAAGCAAATACATAAAGATAAAATATTATCCAGATGTATTATGTGCAACAGTTTAGTAAATGAAATTAAAAAGGAAAAAATTATCGGAAAAGTTCCAAAAAGGATTTTTGAAAATAATAATAAATTTTGGTTTTGTCCTAAATGCAGTAAAATTTATTGGAAAGGAACTCACTATGAAAATATGATTGAAAAAATCAAAAATTTAGGTTAGCATTCTTACCATTTGAGCGTGAGGAACCCCGTTAATTTTTATTACACAATCTGGATCTATCAGTCCCATTTCTATTGCACATTTAATTGTCTTTTCTCCTACAAGGTTTGCAATGGTTGCATCTGCAAGATATTTTTTAAAAATCTCAGGATGAATTGTTTCTCCTCCATAGAATTCTTTTCTTACTTCTATCTGAAATTTTCCATCTTTGAATTTTTTACCAAGGAGTTGCAGGTCGCAGGCACCTATTAAGACATCGTTGCCTCGTTTGTATATCTTTATGCTTATCATGTTAAAGTTTCCATTTATCTTATTATACAACCTAATGATAGTTATTCATCTTTTATATTCCTTTCTATAAATTATAATATTTTTTTGAAAAAACACAACTATTTTTTAAGCATAAAAATTTCTCTCTTTTTTTGTAGAAAAATAGGCTTTTTTATCGAAAAATATATATATTACCTTAATTCTTATAATTGGATTAATAAAATTATTTTAACCGCAATTTAAAAATCCATGTTTTTGTATATACCTTTTTGAAATAGGAGAGATTAATTTTTTCTGGGATTGGGCAGATGAAAACAATAATTAAAACATTTTCAGAACATGGAACATTCGTGCAACAAGAAACTTTAGACTATATTTTATCAAAGGATAATCCTGATGAATATACATCATTTATTACTAAAAACCTAAAAGAGTTTCCACTTGTTTTAACACTAAATCATATAAAAGAAATCGAACAATTATCAACAGTCCCAGAAACTCCAAAAACATCTATTAACACTAATGAAATAAAAAAAATACAAACAAAAATACTTTCATCAATTTTTGGAGATGATCTGAAGTACAAACCTCCTGAAGAAATAGAATTTGAGTATGATGATCCTGATAAGGATGATCAAATAAAACTACCTGAAGAAAAAATTGAAGAATCGATTCCTCAGGTAATCGATATTAAAACGGTAAAGGGCTGGAAGCCAAAGGCAAAGGAGTATGATCCTGAAATAAATATAATAAAAGATGTGACAGGAAATAGTATTTGTGAAGGAACAACAAATGATTTTACTAAACTATTCCAAGATAGATACAATTCCTTGAAAAAGATATTAAGAAATCAAAGAAGAGAAATAGCAAATGCAATTCCTATAAAAAAGGCAATAAGAAGTGGTATTAAAGAAGTAAATATCGTTGGAATTGTCAAAGAGGTTAGGACGACCACAAACGGTCATAGACTAATAGAGCTTGAAGATGAAACAGATATTGCAACTTGTATTGCTCTGAAAAATAATCGTGATATTTTACAACTTGCAAATGAAATAGTTCTTGATGAAATTGTTGGAATTAATGGTCAAATAAGTCGAAATGGAGATTTAATAGTAATTCGAAATATAGTATATCCTGATATAAGCATTCAAAATGAAAGACATAGATCAGAAGTACAATTATTTACTGCATTTTTATCAGATATTCATATTGGAAGTAAAAAATTCTTGCAGGATGAATGGCAAGCTTTTTTACGTTGGATAAATGGTGAGATGGGCAACTCTAGACAGCGTGATGTAGCAGGAAAAATAAAATATCTACTCATTCCTGGTGATGTTGTTGATGGTATAGGAATATATCCTGATCAAGACAAGGAACTTGCAATTGTTGATGTGTATCATCAATACGAAGCACTTGCAGAACAACTTCAATTAATTCCAGATCATATTGAAATGATAATACTTCCTGGTAATCATGATGCAGTTAGACCTGCTGAGCCTCAACCAACATTTGAAAAAGAAATACAAAATTTGTTTTCTGGAATGAATATGACCTTTGTTGGTAATCCCAGTTATTTTTCACTTCATGGTGTGGAAGTCCTTGCATATCATGGTCAAAGCCTTCTTGATTATGCTACAAACATTCAGCATTTAAAATACAACGAGCCTGTAGAAATTATGAAAGTTATGCTAAAAAAACATCATCTTGCTCCAACCTATGGAGGCTACACACCCTTAGCACCAGAACATCTTGATTATATGATAATTGATAGAATTCCAGATATCTTTGTAACAGGGCATGTTCATTTAGCCCAAATAAGTGATTACAGAGGAGTAAAACTAATTAATGCATCTTCATGGCAGGCTCAAACAAGTTATCAAAAGATGCTTAATTTTATTCCAGATTCTGCAAAGCTACCCATCGTTGATTTAAAGTCTGGAAATGTAACAATGATGGATTTTAGTAAAAAAGATTTATAAAAAATTTTTTTATATAATTTAACTACACAAAGCTTTAAACAGCAAAAGTGCATTTGATTTTTAATTTAGTATTTTTAGAGCGGTTACACATGGGTGGGGAGCTATCCAATGATATTGCTATAAGCTCAGATATGCGAGAGTATTTTACTAAAATTCAGGAGGACATCGACAACTGTTATACAATTGCAAAAAATGCAAGAAAAAAAGGATTTGATCCAGAACTTAAAGTTGAAATACCACAAGCACGTGATCTTGCAGCTCGTGTTGAAGAACTTGTTGGACCAAAAGAAATTGCTCCAAAAATAAGAGAATTTACTAAAAAAATAGGTGATAGAGAGCTAGTAAGTCTAGAAATAGCAAAAGAAATTGTAAAAGGGAAAAAATATAAATTCCAAAGAACAGAAGATGCACTTGACCAAGCAATTAGAACAGGCCTTGCAATTCTCACAGAAGGAGTGCTTGTTGCACCACTTGAAGGAATTGCAGAAGTAAAAATAGGGAAAAACAAGGATGGAACAAATTATGTGGATCTATTCTTTTCAGGACCGATCAGAAGCGCAGGTGGAACAGGGCAAGCAATGAGTGTTTTAATTGCAGATGTAGTAAGACGCGAAATGAAAATAGGAAAATACATTCCAACTGAAGGAGAAATCGAACGATACAAAGAAGAAATTCCGCTTTATAAAAGGGTTCAACATTTACAGTACACGCCCTCCATTGAAGAAATAGATAAAATTGTAAGAGGATGCCCGATATGTATAAATGGCGAAGGAACAGAAGATGAAGAGGTAACAGGTTATAGAGATCTTCCAAGGATTGCTACAAATAGACTTAGAGGCGGTGCATGCCTTGTTATTGCAGAAGGACTTTGTCTAAAAGCGCCAAAGATTTTAAAACACGTAAAAAAACTAAAACTCAAAGAATGGGACTTCCTTGATATATTTGTACATAAAGGAAAAGAAAGTATTCAAAGAACGGAGAATAAAATACCTGAAATTCCTGTTTCAACAAAATATATTGGTGAGGTTATTGCAGGTAGACCAGTTTTTTCTCACCCATCCAGAAAGGGGGGGTTTAGACTTAGATACGGTAGGGCAAGAACCGGTGGCCTTGCATCTACTGCAATAAATCCTGCTTCTATGCATTTACTGGACGGTTTTATTGCTATTGGAACACAACTTAAAACAGAAAGACCTGGAAAGGGAACCATTGGAACACCTTGCTCAACTATTGAAGGTCCTATTGTTCTTCTTCAAAATGAGGATTTAATTCAGATTAATGATATTAGGGATTTGGGAAAACGTAAAATTAAAAAAATTATTGATCTTGGTGAGATTCTTATCCCTTTTGGAGAATTTATTGAAAACAATGCACTCTTACCTGATTCAAGTTACATATATGAGTGGTGGATTCAGGATCTTCAAAAAAATATAAATCTTCTACCAAAAGAACATACTTTTATAAAAATAAAAGAAGCAGAAGAAAAAACACTTGAAAAAATAAATAAGGATTTAGGAAGAGAAATAAACCTAAAAAACCCAACATGGAAAGATGCAGTAGATATATCTACCAAATATAATGTTTCATTACATCCATATTTTAATCTATTTTGGCATGATATTTTAAAAGAAGATTTACTAAATCTTTCAAATTATGTAAAAAATCATGGTCAAATATCAAATGATACTCTTATTATTCCCAAAGCTGACGAAATAAAATCTATTTTAATTGATCTTGGAGCTCTTCATAAACAAAATGAAGGTTTGATTATTATTGATAGATACGCTTATCCAATTGTTAGATGTTGTGGTTTAGAACTTAAAGATAATAAAATCATTGATTCTGATAGATTTAAGTTATTACAGAACCTATATACCAAGGATAATACAGTAGTAACATTGGTTTCAAAACTATCTGGGTTTACTGTTAGACCTCGTGCTCCATTTAGAATTGGAACACGTATGGGCAGACCAGAAAAAGCAGCTGCAAGAAAAATGAGACCTCCACCACATGTTTTGTTTCCTATAGGTAATTATGGTGGAACACAACGACTTATTAAAAATGCTGCAGATCTTGGAAAAATAGAAGTTGAGGCAGGAACAAGGCTTTGTCCTAAATGTAACAAAAAAACTCATAGATTATTTTGTACCTGTGGAGAGCATACAAAAGTAGGAAATGGTAGAATTGAGGTTCAAGATATTAACCTTGCAAAAGAACTAAAACTTGCGCAAAAGAATTTAAAAGAAAGAAGTCTCCCTGATACAATAAAAGGTGTAATTGGAACAATTTCAAAAAATAAAACACCAGAACCTCTTGAAAAAGGAATACTTCGTGCAAAATATGGTGTTCATGTTTTTAAAGATGGAACAACAAGATTTGATATGACTGATGCTCCATTAACCCATTTTAAACCAAGTGAAATTGGAGTTTCAGTAGAAAGATTAAAAGAACTTGGTTATAAGAAGGATTATTTAGGTTGTGACCTTGAAAATGAAAATCAAATATGTGAATTAAAGGTTCAGGATGTAATAATTTCAAAAGCATGTGCTGAATATTTTGCCTCCGTTTCAAGGTTTATTGATGATCTTTTAACCAAGTTTTATGGTCTTGAAAAATTTTATAAAATTAAGAAATTAAGTGATTTAACCGGTCATTTAACAGTTGGACTAGCACCTCATACTTCAGCAGGATCTTTATCTAGAATAATTGGTTTTACTGATACTCAAGTTTGTTATGCTCATCCATTTTATCATGCTGCTAAAAGAAGAAATTGTTTATCCCCAGAAACAAAAATAATAACTTTAAACACGCATCAACCTGAACTTATTAGCTTAGAAAATCTTTATTCAAAGATTAATACTAAAGAAAGTATTGTTGATGATTTTGGAACAAAATTAAAAAATATTCACGAAACTTTTACATTTGCATTTAATTCCAGAAATGGTAAAACTCATATCAAGCGCATTAAGTCTATTATAAAAATAAAAGCACCTAAACATTTAATTAAAGTTAAATTAAAATCTGGGAGAGATTTCATATCATCTCCATCTCATAAAACTTTAGTTATTTCAAATGGGAATCTAATACATAAAAAAATAATTCAATTAAAAAAAGATAATAAATTTTTAATCCCTCATGAATTAAAAATAAATGAAAAGGATATTGAATATATTGATTTGCTTTTAGAATTCATTCAGCAAAACGATCTATGTGATGATATTGCTGTTAGAGGTATTCAAGAGTTTTTAAGGGGTCTAATAAAAAAAATTGGAGGATTAAAACAAACCTCAAAAAGATTAAATATTAACAAAAAAACATTATCAAATTATGTTTATAGAAATAGTATTCCAATAAATATTCTATTACAATTACTTGATTTATGTGGAGAAGATATTAAATCAATTCCCAAAGAGTGTAAACTAGGAGTTAAAAGAGATCACACAGTAATACCTAGATTTATCAGAGTAAATGAATCATTTATGCGTCTTATTGGTTATTATATCTCTGAAGGTTATGCTAAATCTTCAAAAAAAAGTTGTTATCAAATAAATTTCGCTTGCTCTGAAAAAGAAATACGTGATGATTTAATTAATTGTATTAAGGATGTTTTCAAAATAAATTTTTATAAAGATGTTTATGGCATATGCATTTCTAATAGACTTATTCATAATTTCTTTGTTAATGTTCTTCATATTGGAAAGAATGCAATGGAAAAAAGAATTCCATCAAGATTTTTTTCACTTCCAAAGAATAAGATTAAAGAACTTTTAAAATCCTATTATTCTGGTGATGGATCAGTAGAAAAGAATAGACTGCATGTGACTTGTTCTTCTGTTAATAAAGAATTATTGAGGGATATAGGTTTACAATTATTACGCTTTGGGATCTTTTATAGACTAAAAGAGGAAAATAAAAAAGCAAGTGGGATTGCAAAGGAATTTTATGATAAAAAGAATCAATCTCCAATTTTTAGATTAAATTATATATCTATCCGCTCATCATATGCAAGAAAATTTTGTGAGGATATTGGATTTTCTTTAAAAAGGAAACAACTACAACTTGAATCTGTAATTTCAAAAGAACGAGCACCAAGATTGGAAAAATTTTGTGATTATATTGTTGATTCTATAAAAGAGATTACTCCTATAAAATCTAATTTTAAAAATCTTTATGATATTGAAGTCGAGGATCTTCATAATTTTCTTATTAATGATTTTATCTTGACAAATAATTGCGATGGCGATGAAGATGGTTTGATGCTTCTCCTAGATGCACTTTTAAATTTTTCCCATTCATATATCCCTGACAAACGCGGAGGTAAAATGGATTTGCCCCTTATTCTTACCACTCGTATTGATCCATCTGAGGTTGATAAAGAAGCACATAATCTTGATACTTTAGCACAGTATCCACTAGATTTTTATGAAGCTACAATACGCCATGAACATTCCAAAGAACTTGAATCCACTATGGGCTTAGTTGCTTCAAGGATTGGTAGTTACTTACAATATGAAAATTTTGGTTTTACACATGATACAAATGATATTTCTGAAGGTCCAAAGATGTCAAACTACAAAACCTTGAAAACCATGATGGATAAGATGAATGCTCAGCTAAATCTTGCAGCAAAGATTAGGGCTGTTGACGAAGCTGATGTTGCATATAAAGTAATTGAAAGACATTTCTTACCTGATATTCTGGGAAATATGAGAGCCTTTAGTAAACAATCTGTTAGATGTCCAACATGTAACGTAACATACAGAAGACCTCCTTTGCAAGGAGTTTGTTATAAGTGTGGTGGAAAATTAACATTAACTGTTCATGAAAAATCTGTTAAAAAATACCTTGAAATATCAAAGGAAATTGCCAAAAGATACAATATTTCTTCCTATGCTCAACAAAGAATTGTTCTGGTAGAAAAATCAATTAATTCTTTATTTATGAGTGATAAAATAAAAACTACAAAAATTACTGACTTCTTGTAATAAATTAAAACATAACCTTCAAATATTAATTGCATTATGCGTTATTATTAAAGGTGATGAGAATTATGGTTGAAAATATTCTTCGTCAAACAAGTAAAAAAACTTGGTATAGATGGTCATTATATATTAATTTAATATTGTTCTTTATTGTCGCTTTGTTTATATATTTATTAATTATTGATTGTATTGAAGTAGGTATTGACAAAATCACTGAAGACCGAGGAGATGTATGGCTATATGTGGCTAGAGATATTGCATTTATTTCGGTTTCACTTGCACTAATATTCTATCAGTTTATCAGAAATCTCTTCGTGATAATGCGTAGATCCCTTTAATTAAACAATGGCGATAGGTGTGGAATAGACTGGGGAGGCAGGCGTTCCCTGTAACTGGAAATCGCCTTTATGCCAGGGTTGAACCCAAGAGGCGATGTAACGAGCATTTATTGATCCATTTGTTAACAATGAGACCTTGTCCTATGGGATTAGAGGTGATGACTACATATGGTTGGAGGGCCATATGTACATCTTAATTGCGGAAACCGGGTGAGGCACGGAAGTGAGCAGCCTTACCGCAAACTGCTGATGCTCAAAGGGTAAACGGGGTTGAGAAGGCAGATGGGTAGTCATTAGATGAAACGTGCACCCACTCGCGGAGCTTCTACACCCGCTAAAATATATTAAAAAAACTGGGGGAAAAAAATTGGTCCGATTACTAAAAGATGAGAATTTAGTAGCGCAATGGCAGAAGTTCTTTGAAGAAAAATGCAAGCCAGATATTGAAACAGTTGCTCTTGAGTATCCAGAGAAACGTAGTCTATATATTGATTACTGGGTGATAGATAAGGCTGAACCTAAACTTGCTGAACTTCTTGTTAATCAACCCTATAAGGCCTTTTTTAATGCTGAAGAGGCTTTAAAAAATATCGATGTTGTTTCTGAAGGAAAATTAACACTTCATTTTAGAGTTGCAAATTTACCTGATACAAGCAAGGTTTTTATTAGAAAAATACGTGCAAATCATCTAGGAAAACTTGCAGCTGTCGAGGGTCTTGTTAAAAAAAGAACCGAAGTTAGACCTAAACTTCAGGTTGGTGCATTTCAATGTCAGAAATGTGGTGCTGTAGTTAGAGTCGAGCAGGAGGAAGATATTTTAAAGGAACCTTCTGAGTGTTTTGAAGATCAAGGAGGTTGTGGTAGGGTTTCTTCCTTTAAACTTTTAACCAGTCTTTCTTCATTTATTGATTCCCAAAAAATCGAAATTCAGGAAAGCCCTGAGGGACTTCGTGGAGGCGCTCAGCCTGAGAGAATTGGTGTTTATCTTGAAGATGACCTAGTCGGAGAAATTGCACCTGGTGATAGAGTAATTATTAATGGTATTTTACATTCAACTCAGAGAAGACGAGGGACTTTTCGTCTCACTTCTTTTGACAAATCAATGGATGCGGTAAGCATTGAAAGCCAGGAACTTGCATTTGAAGAAGTTGAGGTAACTGAAGAAGATGAAAAAGAGATTTTAAAGGTTAGTTCTGACCCAGAATTGTTTGAAAAAATGAAGGATAGTATTTCTCCTACTATTTATGGTTTAGAAATTGAAAAAGAAGCTATGATGTTACAGTTGTTTGGAGGCCTTGCAAAGGAAATGCCAGATGGCACTCGCATTAGAGGTGATATTCATACACTTCTTGTGGGAGACCCTGGTACTGCAAAATCACAGATGCTATCTTACATGTCAAAGCTTGCTCCTAGAAGTGTTTATGCTTCAGGAAAGGCCTCAACTGCTGCAGGTCTTACTGCTGCAGCTGTTCGAGATGAGTTTGCAGAGGGAAATTGGACTCTTGAAGCAGGAGCACTAGTTCTTGCTGATATGGGTGTTGCTTGTATTGATGAAATTGATAAGATGGATGAAACAGATAGAAGCGCGATTCATCAGGCTATGGAGCAACAGGAAATATCAGTTGCAAAAGCAGGAATTAATGCAACCCTTAAATCGCGTTGTGCACTTCTTGCAGCTGCAAATCCCAAACTTGGCAGATTTGATGAATTTTTACCGATTCATGAACAAATTAATATGCCACCTGCCCTTCTTTCCAGATTTGACCTTATTTTTTCAATAATTGACAAACCTAATAGAGAAAAAGATACAGAACTTGCCTACCACATTTTACTAGCTCATAAGGCAGGCGAGGTAAAAGAAAGTATTATGAGGTCAAAACAATCAAAACACACAAAAGAAGAGCAAGATGAACTAATGAAGAGAGTTATACCAGTATTTTCTCCTGAATTTTTAAGAAAGTATGTGGCATATGCTAAAAGAAATATTTTTCCTGTAATGACTGAGCAAGCACTTGAAATGTTGAAAAATTATTATGTAGAGTTTAGGGCTTCATCAACAGAGTCTGTAACATTTACTCCAAGACAGCTTGAGGCTTTTGTTAGGCTTTCTGAAGCTAGTGCCAGAATGAGACTTAGTCAAGAAGTATCTATTGAAGATGCAAAAAGGGCTATTTTTATCATTGATCAATATCTAAGAAGAGTGGGTCTTGATAGAGAAACTGGTAAGTTTGATATTGACATCATTGCAACAGGTATTTCTCATACTCAACATGATAGAATGCGTACAATTACAGATATCGTAAGAAGGCTTTCTAATGAATCAAAGGATGGAAATGCCTCTAGAGCTGATATTATCCGAGAAGCAGAAATGGAAGGGCTTGAAACCAGAAAAATCGAGGAAGCACTTGACAGACTCAAGCGTAATGGTCAGATATATGAACCTGTTCATGGAAAATACAAAATAACAGAATATTATTAAAACTTGGGAGAAGTAAGTTTACCTATAGCTTTTTTTACTTTTTCTTTTTGCCCTATTTCAGCAACAATATAATCTGTAAACTTTGTCTTTATATCATTCCAATTCAGTGTTGTTACTCCAAAATCATGTTTTTTTCTTCCAGTTGATGCCTTGTAAAGAGTTGGCATCATCTTTTTAGGATCAGCATTATCCATATGTAAAACATAATTTTTTCGAAGTGCCTTTTTTTCTACTAAAATTATTTCAAATTTTCTGTTGAAATATTTGTATTTTGTATCTCTATCATAGTATCGATATTCAAATTCATAATTTTGACTAATAGGTATTGTTCCTCTATTCATGGTGCATCTCTAAAACATGTAATAGGAACCTTTAATTAAATTTTTTTCAAATTTAATTCAAAAAATGATTCATACATATCTAAAATTTTTAAATTGATAGTTAATATTTATAATTAAAAGTTTATTTTTTTAGATTTAGTAATATTTGTAGGACTGGAAATATATCAATAAATCTCAGCCAATGGGGACTCAGCGTTACCCTTATTCTTGGCATAGTTACCTGCAAGGTTCCCTCTGGTCCGATTAAACCATTAATATCTTTAGCTTTTGCAGTAATAACATAAGTTCCTTGTTTAGCCCAAGTATGACTAGCTGTTGCTGCCGATCCAGATACGAATGGACCAAAAATTCTTTCTTCTTCAGAGCCATCATCCCAGTTTATAATATATTCTAGAATGTCATCACCGTCAGAATCAATTGATGTAAACTTATATTTATATGATGTCCCTGCATTTCCATTTTTTCTTCCATTTATAGCTGGTGCATTTGGTGGTAGATTATTAAGATGATTTTTTGTTATAACAAATCCAATCGAGGATAAACTTGATAAACTATCAATAGTATAAAAATCAGATTTTGATTTTAATAAATTTCCAAAGCAATCATACCAACAAGCACTAAAATCTAGTTTAAGTATAATATTATTGACACCATGATCATAATAGTTTTTTATGGTGCATGCTGTAATATCATTATTTGTTGAACAATCAGCTTCGACATATTGCCATGTTGTTAAACCATTTGGTGAGTAGGCTGTATTGAGACTATCATAACGATGTAAAAGCCAATCACCCCCTCCGATACCAAAATTAAAAGCATACATATCCCAATCATCTGTTCCACATAACATCATTCCATCTACAATAGAAGGAGGAGCTGTGATACTTGCACCAATAGTATATTTCCATAAAATTTCACCTGTTGATTCTTCAAGTGCAAAAAATGCACCATTACTACCATCTCTTGTCCCAATGAATATTAATCCACCACTTATTGTCGGTGAACTTATATCAATGCAATTTCCGATCTTATTTTCCCAAATTAAGGTTCCATCAGTTGAATCTAAAGCATAAACATAACCACTTGTATCAGAAATATATACCACTCCATTGTGATAAGCATTAAAAGACAAAGAATATCCATGTAACGGATATGTCCAGAGTAATGATCCATCATATTCACTATAGGCATTCATTGTATATTCACCATATAATGCTAAAAAGAGTCGTCCATCACTATCAGAAGTTATAGAATTATCCCAAGGACCAGCTGATAAAGTAATTTTCCATATTTTACTTCCATCTGTTGTATCAAGTTTGATTAATTCTCCATCGAAATAATTTCCAAAATCTTCAAAATAATCAAAGACTGCGACATATAAAGCATTATCTTTAAGCATCGGTTTATTACAACAATCATTAAAACCCGTGTAATATGTCCAATCAATGCTTCCATCATCTTTGTTCAAAGCATATATTGTTTTTCCTCCAAAACTTGAACAAAAGTATATTTTATTATCATCATATTGAACTGATTCCGCAATACCACCATAAATAGGTACACTCCAAATCTGGTCACCTGTATATCTGTCAAAAGCATACATATATTCATTATCAGGGTCTTCACCATGAGTACATGAACCAATGTAAATGACATCATTATCAATAACAGGACCTACATAACCAGGACCAGTATAGTTACTCCATATTATTTGTCCATCAGATGTATCAACTGCAAAGACCTTATCATGCCCTTGTCCGTGAGTACTACAGGATCCAATATATGCAATACCATCAACATAGGCAACAGCAGATTCTTCGTAATTTGTACCTGTAGTATTTGCTTTCCACAGTAGCTCATGACCATAAGCGATTCCATTTATATCAAGGTCTATGAGAACGTTTATTGGATTTGGATTAAATAGATTATTTACATTACTAATGTTATATGATATATTTTCATTTATGGTTACTGCTACTGACAGACCAGATGTTGCTGTCAAAAGCATAATAACAATAATTCCAATTATTTTCGTTTTCATAATTTTTACCTCCTCAATGACATTGGGACAAAATTCCATAATCAATCTTTCAAGATAATCACATAAGCTCTTTTACCGATATATTTTTTTGGCGCATCTAACTTAGCTGAATTACCAAAAGGTGTTACTCTCTTTTC
>CAYFVP010000034.1:0-5484 GCA_964346655.1 uncultured Thermoplasmatales archaeon | reverse complement strand
CATCCTACAAAAATAGTCTGGCTGAAACATACCGCTAGAACGTTTTTTACATTTGATGGAGGACCGCACCCTGAACTTTCACACAATGTATCACCTGGTGTTGACCATGAATTCATTCCGAATTGGATGAATCCTTACCCATAACCCATAAAGAGATCTAGTAGAATTATCTGGATATGCTTAATTATCATTCGGCATATAACCACATTTTGGGCATATGGCATACATTAATGGGGGGGTAACAAAGTGGCTATATAGCGAAAACGTATTTTATAATCTGCACATCATGATAATGGTTAGAGCTCATGTATTTTTGACGATTTAAGACGTTGTTAGGAAGCATAGAAAAATACTAAAATAAAGAGAATATTTCCCTCCATATACAGGCTTGTGGTCCAGTTAGTTATGACTACAGAAATTTTGCGTCTTTTCTCGACGAGAAAAGTGACGAGAATCTCAGCGATATTTTCCACGGACTCTATAAAAATCCTTCTTTTTTTCTTTTTAAAAACATAATACAGTGATCGAAATTTAAACCAGTTTAATAGTAAAAATTAATGTTTTTAGCTTTTACCTACCTTCAATTTTTTATATTTTTCTTTATATCGTTCAACACATGTATTGCAACAAAGATAATGACTTCTGCCATCTAATTTAATCTTCAGTGGTTCATCTTTTATAAGCTTCTTACAATAATAGCAAGGAACCGTTAACTTCAAATTAGAAGACAGAATGGCTCTTGGTTTCTCCTTAACTGTTTCAGTAACAGTATGGTACTCATAATCCATAATTTCCTTTATTTCTCCTAATACAGCTAGAAAATTATTTGGTCTATCTGTGATAGTAACCTTAGCATATATCCTAGAACCATCAATGGCATACAACTCTCTTACATTTTCTGTTTTTCTTAATTGATCTAGAAGCTTTTTTGTATCCAATGGTCTACATTTTATATGTAGTAATATAGTTGTCTCATCTAATTTTTCTGCATCTAAAATGGCTGAAAAACCTTTAAGTAAATCTAGTTTTTGAAATGTTTCTACTTTTTTACTTACTGTTGGAGTAGTGATTTTTAGCTTCTTTGCAATTTCTCTAAATGATGCTCTACCATCTTTTTGGAGGATTTCCAATATTTTTATATCTATTGAATCCAAATCCATAAAATAACTTTATCACATATTCTGTTTTAAAATTTACGATTGTTAATTTCTTATCACATATTTTTTAAATTTGTAAATAGATAGTAAGAAAGAATAGAGCCGATATATAATTATATTAAAATGAAAAAAGAAGTAAAACTACACATTAAAGGAATGACATGCACATCTTGTGTTCTAAGCATAGAAAACGCTCTAAAAAAAATAGACGGGATTGATTTTGTAGGAGTAAATATTGCTGATAAAACTGCACTTATTAAGTATAACTCTAAGCTAACAAACGTAAAAGTTATAAAAGAGACCATTAGAAAAACAGGTTATGAATCTTTTGATAGTAAGCCGGAGATGATGGAAATCTCTGAGCAAGAGGAGATCGACAATGAAGACATGGCTATTGACCCTGTTTGTGGTATGAAGGTAGACAAGAAAACCGGGATAAAGAAGGATATAGAAGGTAAACCATTTTATTTCTGTTCCCAGGCTTGTGCGGATTCATTCGAAAAATCTGCAAAAGAAAAAGGATTAAAAGCGGTAGAAAACAAAACAAAAAAAAGGTATTCAGGTATGCCAGAGGTAGGTAAAGTATCAGATGAATATGCAGCGATTGATCCTGTTTGCGGCATGAAGGTCGACAAGAGGAAGGCAATTTCAAGGCAAATAGGTGGTAGGAAATACTATTTCTGTACAGAAAGCTGTGCTAAAACTTTCGAAGATCCAGAGAAAGAATTACAAGATATGAAGAAGCGAGTATCAGTGGCGATTGTAGGGGTAGTACTAGTAGGTATATTTAGACTGGGGTTATTCATTGGTTTAGCCGCAGGTGTCACCATCATAGAGTGGGTGCCATTTGATTTTATGCCATGGTTTAACGGCGGGATATGGATGTTTATTCTTACAACACCTATTATATTCATAGGAGGTAAGAGTTTCTACATTGGTGCTGTTAAGGCTATTAAACATCGTAGAGCAAACATGGATTTATTAATCAGTATAGGTACTTTGACAGCGTATATTTATAGTGCTGTTATTGTAATTGATCAATTTATTGATGTTTTTCCAGGGATACAAAGCGAGGTTTATTTTGACACAGCTGCGGTGATTATTGCTTTTATCCTTCTTGGCAAATATATGGAGGATGTAGTAAAAAGAAAGAGTTCTGCTGCGGTTAAAAAATTGCTTGACTTGAAACCTATGACTGCGACAGTAGTCAAGAACAATAGGGAAGTCGAGATACCGGTTGAAAAGTTAATGATAGGGGATATTGTTATAGTTAAACCTGGAGAGCAGATAGCCTCAGATGGTGTGGTTATCGATGGAGTATCTTCGGTGGATGAAAAGATGCTCACTGGTGAAAGCATCCCTGTGGAAAAGAAATCAGGTGATGAGGTCATTGGTGGTACAATAAACAAACTCGGGTCATTTAAGTTCAAGGTATCAAAAGTTGGCAAGGAAACTATGTTGATGCAGATTGTCAAAATGGTTGAGGAGGCTCAAGTTTCAAGCGCACCGATACAAAGATATGCTGATAAGGTTGCAGCGTATTTTGTGCCAGCGGTTATACTTGCAGGTATTTTAACATTTGTCGCTTGGAATATTGTTGGTACTTGGACGAATGCTGTGTTGTTTTTTGTTGCGGTGTTAATTATTTCATGTCCATGTGCTTTAGGTATTGCAACACCTACTGCTTTAATGGTGGGGGTTGGTAAGGGTGCAGAGGCAGGGATTTTAATAAGAGGCGGTGAACATCTTGAGAGAGCGAGACAAATCAATACTGTTGTATTTGATAAAACTGGTACTTTAACGAAGGGGGAGCCTGAACTTACAGATATTATAACTACTAGTAAATTTTCAGAAGATGAAGCGTTGAGATATGCAGCTATGGCTGAGAAAGGATCAGAACATCCACTAGGTGAAGCCATCGTGAATGATGCTATACAAAAGAGTTTGGATATTCCTAATCCATCGAGCTTTGAGGCTGTACCAGGTCATGGTATAAAAGTGATTTTCAAGAAAAAGATAGTTCTATTGGGTAATAGAAGACTTATGAAGAAAAACGGGATAGAAACAGAGGAAATTGAAAACACTATGAAGAAGCTTGAGAATAATGGAAAGACTGCTATGATTCTTGCTGTAGATGGTAATATTTCTGCAATCGTAGCTGTTGCAGATACAATCAAGGCAAACGCCGCTAAGGCTATAACTGAGTTAAAGAAAATTGGGATTGAAACCGCAATGCTCACTGGGGACAATGAAATCACAGCTAATGCTGTGGCAAAAAAGGTGGGGATTGATAGAGTTATTGCAAATGTTTTACCTGGTGAAAAAGCGAAAGTTATCAAAAATCTTCAAGGTGAAGGAAAGGTTGTTGCAATGGTTGGAGACGGTATCAATGATGCTCCTGCTCTCGCTCAGGCAGATATTGGCATTGCTTTAGGTAGTGGATCAGATGTGGCAAAGGAAACAGGAGGTATTGTCCTTATTAAAGATGATATTATGGATGTAGTGAAGGCGGTTAAACTGAGTAAACTCACGATGAGGAAGATTAAGCAAAACTTGGGCTGGGCACTTGGCTATAATACTGGTGCGATTCCTATAGCGGCTTTTGGATTTTTAAATCCAATTATTGCTGCTGCAGCAATGTCTGCAAGCTCTTTGTCTGTGGTGACTAATGCTGCAACGCTTAAATTTGCAAAATTAAAATAAAAAAAGGGGGTAATGATTTGGTAAAAAATTTATTGACTATCTTTCTAACCGGACTGCCATTTATTGTTTTGAATGGTGGTGATTTTCATCACATGATGGACTGGGATCATCATATGATGGATTGGTGGGGAATTCCTTTTATGGGATTCTGGTGGATTGGAGTTTGGATTGTGCAATTAATAATTGCATTCCTAGTTCTTAGAGATGCTGAAAAAAGGAAAATGAACAGTCTATTATGGTTTATTCTGATTATTCTGCCTTGGGTAGGTATTCTTTTTATAATCGGATATCTGGTTGTAAGGGGCGAGGAAGATGAAACCAAAGAATCACTTGATGATGCTTTAAAAATTCTTGATGAGCGTTATGCAAAAGGTGAAATTACACGAAAAGAGTATTTGGAAAAAAAGATAGATATTGAAAAAATGAGGGAAAAAAATAAATAAAAATAGTGATAAAGAAGACAAGATTTGCCCGATTTGTAGTAAGAATATACGTTCTGAAGCTTCTATACATGAATATTGTAAGCTCTGTAGTATGGGAATACCTAAACCATTTGAAGCTCCCAAACTTCAGACAGATAAAGGTTTAGCTTTTTTCTGTTGTGAAAAATGTTATCAAATTTATGTAGAAAAAATTCATAATAAATCGCAGACTTCTAATTAAATCTCTAGTAATCAAGCCTTTATTTAAGGAATGAATGAGATGAAAAAACTGCTAATATTGTTTGGAGTAGCTGTTCTGCTTATCTGTGTTGGTCTTAGTGGATGCTTTGATAGTCAAAGTCTAAGTAGTGAAGAGCAGCGTTTTGTTGGAACATGGGATATGGAGGGAATGGAATCCCCTGTAATATTTCATTCTAATGGTCAAATAAGTGGTTTTTTTGGGGAAGAATTTGAAATAAAAGATGGTAAATTAGTTATTTTAAAAAGATTTGCTGGGGTGTATAGACAAGAATCATATAATTATATTTTCTCTAATAATGACACAAGATTAATATCAATTAACATAAAAACAGAAGTTACACATTACCTTATAAAACATTAAAGATGAAGTTGGAGTTTGAATGAGTAAATAAATATGAAGAAAAATCATCCTATCATAAATTATAAATAAAGTTCCTGGCTCAGTTCACATAACATGGTAGTTATATGGCAAAAACATATTTTATAATCTGGACCTTATGATAGTGGCTAGAGCTCACTTAATTTTGACGATTTAAAACGTTGTCAGGAAGCATAGAAAAATACTAAAATAAAGAGTATATTTCTCTCCTTATATGGGCTCGTGGTCTAGTTGGTTATGACGTCGCCTTGACGAGGCGGAGGTCGGGTGTTCGAATCCCCCCGAGCCCACTTGTTTTTAATGAAAATTCTATAAAAGATTTTTTGAGTAATTTAGAGTTTACAAGTGTAACAGAAAAATATAAAAAAAAAGTTAAAAGAATGTTAAAAATTACTCAAAGTATATACTATACCATATTGATAACGCCAAAAGTTACGAATATTTTAACTTGACTTTGTCAGATTTATTTTTTTGATCGATTTGTAGGTTACACAATATCAATAAATATCCATTTAATTCCATACTGCTAGGATGGGATGCAGAATGGAGTTTTCATTATATG
>CAYFVP010000033.1:0-48028 GCA_964346655.1 uncultured Thermoplasmatales archaeon | reverse complement strand
CCATCACTATTCAACGTCAAAGAACCATTAGTTGGATCACTCACCCAATTAGCGGTAAGAGGATCATTTTCAGCATCAGAATCATTACCCAACACACCAGGAGCCGCAATATTAAGAGTAGTATCCTCAGAAACATTATAATAATCATCATTAGCCACAGGAGCATCATTCACAGGATTAACAGTAATCGTAACAGTAGCAACATTAGAATCAGCTAAACTATCATTAGCCACATAAGTAAAAGAGTCAGTACCATTATAATCAGGATCAGGAGTATACGAAAACGAACCATCACTATTCAACATCAAAGAACCATTAGTTGGATCACTCACCCAAACAGCATTTATAGTGTCATTCTCAACATCCGTATCATTAACTAAAACACCAGGAGCTGCAATATTAAGTGTAGTATCTTCATTCACATCATAAAAATCATCATTAGCTATTGGAGCATCATTAATTGGATTAATAGTAATCCAGACAGTAGCTATATTTGAGTATGGATCACCTATACCATCATAGGCTTGATATGTAAAGCTATCATTACCATAAAAATTGGTGTTAGGTGTATAATCAAATGAACCATCAGCATTAAACGCTGTTAGTGTACCATTTGATGGATCACTTACTTTTATTGCTGTAATCGGATCACCCTCAGGATCAGTATCGTTATCTAGTACACCAGGGGCTGCAACATTGAGGGTAGTATCCTCATTAACATTGTAATAATCATCGTTTGCTGTTGGAGCGTTATTTGCTGAAAGATTAAAATAACAAATAGCATCAGCTGTACTGGGCGCAGGTTCATCAGGTAATCCTGATTTCCTTCCTATACTATAAAACTCATAGTAACCTGTACTATTAAGGAAATCAAAATCCCAACTCCAAGGACTGCTAGTATCTGGATTGCTAGCATTGTTCCACATACTCCAGTTGAAACCATTACTACCCCCAGCTGAATTCCAAGTATGAAGCGAAATAACATCAATATCCCAATCATCCTGAGATGTATCGTTTGATTCTGTTTGACCAATCACTTGAATTGTATATGTTGAAGAAGTAAGATCAGAAGCACTAAAATTAGTCCAACTGGGCCCTGTAATAGAACCCAATGGAGACCAAAATGAACCAGTCCAATAATTGACTGTTAGATTTTCTGAACCATTATGAGCACCAACATAAAAACAGATTTCTTCTTTTTCTTTATTATAGTCAGCATTTAACCATTGATATTCAAAATCTATCATATAATTAGTAACAGGTGCCTCTTTGAACGAAGCTGCAACTCGTTCTAATTGGTTAGCACCTGATATAAAAGTAGAGCTTAGTTGGGTCTCAGTTCCAGTGGCATCACGAAGTTCTGCAACACCGAATCGTGAACTTTGATCCTGAAAATCATATATTTCAGTTTGACCTTCACCATGCGTCCAATCAGTACCTGAATTTCCACATCCAGCTACTGAAAAAACCCAAGAATTAGCAGATGGGCTAATTGTATTCTCAATTGTGTCATCTCCAGGTGATGGTTCATCAGTATTATCTATTGCTTCAGGGGGACCTTGATTAACACCTGTATATTCTGCACAGTAACCGTTTAAATCTAAGGATGATGCTGAACCAGAACAGGTAATTGTAACCGTCTGGGAACCAACACTTGGGAGGTTAGCTTCTAGAATGTACCAAATCTCAGCAAGATTTTGAAAACCTGTTGTGCCAGTAATCCCATCAACAGCTTTTGTCATTCCTACACCACCGTAGGTTACACTAGATACATCAATTGTGTTGCCGTTCTCAATACCGATATAAACTACAACAATTCGATTAGAGCCTGCAACAAGTGTATGCGAAAACGTTAAAGTCAAAGCAGTTCCAGTTCCAGAGGTATCTGTTCCTACTTTTTCAATACTATTACCAGTACCTTCAGAAAATGATTCCTGGATATTCATATAATCTGCATCAGGAGAAGTGTCCTGAGCATTAACAAAATTAGTCTCTGTTCCTATATCAGTAATACTATCAATATCAGATGTATTACTATCTACAGCATCATAAAATTCTTCACTAATACCACCATCCCATGAAGCGTTATCATTACTCCAACGATAATACAATGTAACGTTATCAAGATCACCATGATCTGTTGCGGTTATTGTAAAGGGTGTGGAAGTTACATTATAAGGTGAAATCGGATCAACTGAAGTATTTATACCAATAAATATAAAATTCGCTGTAACACTTTTATTACCATCCATAGTAATCGTATCCGGATTCGTACTACCAGAAAGATCACCAGACCAACTACTAAAAGACCAACCAAAATCAGCCACAGCCGTCAACGTAACCACAGTACCATACGTATAAAACGGCAGATCAGGATCCCTAGTCACAGAACCATTACCCACAACATTAATAGTAAGCGTATACTGATCCTCAGTAAACGTAGCATTAACAGATTTATTACCATCCATAGTAATCGTATCCGGATTCGTACTACCAGAAAGATCACCAGACCAACTACTAAAAGACCAACCAAAATCAGACACAGCAGTAAGATTAACAATAGCACCAAACGGGTACGTAGCCTGATCAGGATCTTTAGTCACAGAACCATTACCCACAACATTAACTGTAAGATTATACTGTTCAGCTCCTGGCAGATAATAACATATTGCATCAGCAGTAAAAGGTGCTGGTTCGTCTGGAGAACCCGCTTTCTTTCCAATGCTATAAAACTCATAATAACCAATTCCATTTGGAAAATTAAAATCCCAGCTCCAAGGATAAGATATATCAGGATTTGTAGCATCATTCCACTCTTGCCAGTTTGTACCATTACCACTCATTGTATAGTTAATGTATATATTGTCCCAAAGTCGTCCATCATAATAATTGGGAGCTAAAAAATTATAGTTGTCATATTGCTGGAATTTTATTGCAAAACTACTATTTACATCTGGATTGAAATTTGGATGGCTACTAATGTTATAGCTGTAAGACGACCATACAAGATCGCTATTTAATGTAGCAGCATCTATTATTTCGTACCAGGTTATTCCATCATTTGTAAAAGATACAGCATCAGCATCATAATGATTGCTCCAATTTGCTGGAGCATCAGTTTCTTCATCAGTTGAATCATATTGCATGAATTCGATATTTATATCGGTTGCTCCTGTAAAATCGAATACTGTATATAGTTCATTAAGGTTATAAGTTCCATCTACATTTACAGCCATAAGCCAAGCATATGTACCTTCATATGGCATTTCATTATTTACTTCATTACGTCCCTCGACTGTACTACTATATATATTCCACAAATCAGTATTTAATGTGCCTGATTCAAATCCATCAAAAATCGAAATTTGATTGCCCCAACTTGCATTATCATCACTCCAACGATAGTATAAAGTTACATTATCTACAGGTGTAGTATTTGTAGAAGTGATAGTTAAAGGAGATACGGTTATATTGTATGGGGAAATTGTATCCACCATTGTTACCAATGGCTCTGTTGTAAAATAAAATGTAGCAGATGTGGTATCAATACCATCAGTAATATTTACTCTCCACCAATATGTACTATCATATAAATCTGCTTGTGAATATACCCAACTAACTGTAGAATTTGCTGCAACATCTGTATCAGTTTGTCTAAGTATCCAATCTCCAGTTGTATTTTCGTACCAATAAACGTTAAGTAATTCGCCATCAACATCATTTGCATCTATCTGACAAGTTGGTGTTACGTTTGCATCGATAGATCCATCAAGTGGATAAATCAAATTAATTTTTGGTTCGTTGTTTGTTTGTGCATTTGCACTATCATAGTTATCTGAATATTGTTGAAGCGTAGGATTTGTCCATTCAGCAAGGCTCCAAGCTTGGTAATAATAAATGGTTCCTTCGCTAAGTCCAGTATCTTCGTAAAATGTCCCTGGCCCGTTATAAATATTAGTTCCTGAACCACGTGTCCAACTTGTAACTGTATTTCTTTCTATATATGTGTTATTTGCTCCCACTCCTTTTGTCCAGGTAAGGTAAATGATGTTGCTGTTGTTTGCTTGTGCAGTGAAACTTGTAGGCTGTTCTGGTTTTGTAAGAAATACCATGTCATCGCCAGTATCTGAGCCCATAGAGTTTTCAGCATAAGCTCTGTAGTGATAAAGTTGACCATTTGTTAGGCTCGATATATCTGCAGAGAATTCTTCTCCAACTGATACAATTTGATCAGTTGTAATCATTCCATAAACTGTTGTTGTCCCATAATCAAATCGAGCTGTACAGGTTAATCCACCATGATCCGCAAGATATCCCCATAGAGTAGCACTAGTTTCTTCAACATTAGTTGATGCATTGGTAACTACAGTTGGGGGGATATATGAAAGAGTAGTAAAATAGTAAATTGAGCTCGAGTTTGTATCAAATCCATCATTAACAGAAACATACCACCAATATGTGGTATAGTAAATACTAAAATTACTATTAATTTGACTGTATGTCCCATTTCCAACACTTATATTGCTTGCAAAGATTTGCCATGTTCCACTACTATTACTATACCAGTTTAAGGTCATTATGTCTCCGTCAGAATCACTTATAGAAATATTTAATTGTGGAAGAAGTTCGACTTCAGTGCTTCCAGAAATTGGATTTTCATTAAAAATTTCAGGTAATCTATTGAATTTGCATCTTGCATCTGCACTTATTGGAGGTGTCTCATCTGGTTCCCCAGTTTGTTTACCTATACTGTAAAATTCATAGTAACCACTGCTGAGTGGGAAGTTAAATTCCCAGCTCCAAGGACTGCTAGTGTCTGGATTGCTTGCATCGTTCCAAACACTCCAGTTAACACCATAATTACTAGTTGAATTCCAACAATGTAGTGATATTACATCAATATTCCAATCATCCATAAAAGTGTCGCCAGACAATGTTGCTCCAGTTAGCTTAATGGTATATGTTGAAGAAGTAAGACCAAGGGCAGTTATATTTGTCCATCCTGTACTTGTGATAGAGCCTAATGAATACCAAGAAGAACCTGTCCAATATTTCACTTTTAGATCTTCTGAACCAGTATGTGAATCAACATAAAAACAGATTTCCTCATTTTCATTATCATAAGTTGCTGATGTCCATTGATACTCGAGATCTAATCCACCAATTGCTTCGGCCCATTCTATTACCTCCCATGTGAAATTTGTTGGATTTGCACCCCAATTATCTCTATCAGCAACAACTCCATTATTAGCTGCATTAATAATTACTTTTACTTGTGAACCTGAATTATCTGAACTTCCTGTCCCTGGAGAGCCCCCTGCAGAACTAGCGTGGTATCTAATAGGCGACCAAGCCATTGAAAAATCAGGATTGACAGCAGGATGGGACGCAGTTAATTGTACATCTGTTGTGGAAAAATCAAGTAATCCTCTATAAACATTTTCAGAGCCAGAAGAATCAAATTCAACGGCAAAGTAACTGACGGTAATAGTATCTGAAGCTTCGTTCCGTAAAGCTCTTACTGATGTTGAATTTTGTAAATCAACTCGGCATGTACCTGATATAACATCGTCGTCAACCTGTGTTGTTTCCATTGAAGCAATTGTAAAAGTTTTTGCCATATTAACAGAGTTTATTGTATCAGTTGCAGTTGTGTCTGTGGCGGTAAGATTAATTGTTCCAGATTGAACATTCCAATTTGAACCTGTATCCTCAACAACGTACCAGTGGCCAGAAAAATCTCCAGTTGCTGTAGCAGCTCTATTGAGTCTTAGGACTGTATCTGAACTAAAATAACTTCTTACTGCTGCAGAATTGTGGGCATCAACAGTTCCGCCACTACGGCGATAATAGAATAATGCAAAGGCTTTTGTTTGATCGACAGCATTTATAGAAACATCTGTTCCGGTTCCAGTAATAGATGAAACGCTCCCTTGTTGAATACTTATATCTGAGCTAAATTCTATAACATAAACTGTAATTATACAATTATCTAGGCCTGAGGTTCTTGTAACTCTTACAGCAGCAGTTCCTGAATTATCCCAAATTTCTACATCAACACAATTTGCTGTATAATCATCAGAATTTGTATTACTAGTAATAGAATCCATTTGATCAGTCGCAAAGGGAACACATTGGATATAATCTTGACCTTTTGTTAGATCGCTTGTCGAGGTCGTTGTTCCAGATAAAATAAAATCTACTCTTTCAACTGATATAACAGATCCAATAGAACCACCTGAATTGTTTTCCTGAATATTCATAAAATCAGAATCAGGATACACATCTTGAGCATTGGGAAAATTGGTTTCGTTACCGATATCTGCACTGTTATCAACATTTGCTGTATTACTGTCAACAGGATCGTTTATCTCATCCCATGTTGCATTGTCATTACTCCAACGATAATATAAAGTTACATTATCTAAATCAGTTGATCCGGTTACTGTAATAGTTAGCGGGGAAGCATCCTGATTATATGGGATAATCGGATCAACAGATGTATCAATTATTTGGAGAGGTTGTGGAGGATTTTGTGGATTATCACGAAGATCATCTGATGCTAAATTATTATCAGAGTTTGAAATATCTTTTCTTAAAATAAATCCTTCATTTGGATCATTTGGGTCTGTTTTTATATCAGATGACGGAGAGGCATTCTGATCATAGATAATGGTATTATTATCAATAGATTCATACTGAATTTGGGAGCCATCTATAATATTCTTATTTAAATCAGAATTATCTTTTAATTCTAAAATATTATTAGAATCTATATTTTTATTTAATTTATTTTCAATATTATTATATTCATTAGTTTCTTGTTTAACTGAATTTTCCATATATAAAAAATTTGTATTCATATGGATAAAACCTGCACTAATTAAAATTACAAAAAATGCAAATCCTAGTACAATTTTTAATTTACTTTTACGCATGGTATATTGCCTCCCCGCGATTTTTTTGAGCAAATATTATAGTATTATTTAAATGTATAGTTGCCCATATATATAGTTTTTTATTTTAATTATGGGAATTATATATTATTATATAAATATTTTTCTATATAACTCATAATTATTGTTTAATTCCGTACTTTATCTAATACTTATATATGTTCGTAAAACGTTTGGGAAACGCCGAACGATTTTTATTTTTTAAGATAAAAAAAATTATACTTTCCTTGAATTATTTGAAAAATTATATTTGAAAAGTTTTATACATTGCTATATTTTCAAGATCCTAATATATTTCCAAAAATGTGTGGAATATATTTTTTAAAAAAATAGATTTATTATTTAAGATAATTGCCCGGGTGTATAAATTAAAAGTGAAAGCCTTCAAGATAGTATAAATTTGATTTTATTTTGATTCTTTTAAATATTTTAAATTCTATTTTTATAATTCTTTAAATATATTTAATTATAATTATAAATAAAAATTCTTGTTACACTTGATGAAAGTTTGATATAGTTTAGATTAATAAATAAAATCTTATATAAAACAAAAAAATAATGAAATGTTAATGGTTAGTATTCATTATTCTTGTAAAAATTTTACAATTTAATCCTGAATATTTTAATTGAAAATATTATTTGACAAGATTATTTCAATTAAAAAATAGCGGACGCGGCGGGATTCGAACCCGCGATCCCTGGCTTAGAAGGCCAGTGCCATATCCAGGCTAGGCCACGCGCCCAATATTCTATTAAATAGAACGCTATGTATTAAATAAAAATTGATAAAAGTATGCACTAAGGATTTTTTATTCGTAAGGTGCTGCTTCTCCAATTAAATCCACATGTGTAAGAATCATTCGTCTGCAACAATACCTATCAAGGCCAAGATCATCTAGTATTTGCTTAGGTGTTTCTTTGGGTTTCTCACCAGCATCTAAAGTTTTTTTGTATTCCTCATAGCGTTTTACATATTCCTCATAAATTTCGCTGATGACTTTTCCACATGTGAAACATCTTATAGGAATTATCAAAATATCACCTTTACTATAATACAGCAAACTGCGATAAAATCATTATTTTTTTATAGTTTTTGCCTCTTTTAATCATAGATTTTAAATTTAAACCCTTAATTGTGTTATATTTTAACAATGGGATTTTTTTCATAGTTTTTACCATGAATTTGTATCTTATATATAAAATTATGTTCTCGATATTATTCCAAAGTAGATGATAAGCTAAGTATTAATCCTATCTTTATTAGTGAACCAAGATTAAAAAATTTAGGTTACTTTTTATATCCCCCTATTTTTAAACTTGGATCACCAAGTAATACAAAACCATGTATGGTGTGGATATGCCATCGTGTATACGGTAATTTGAAATGATCCGTGTAGTTACCCACAGCAAATTTCCAGCATTCTCCAAGATGCTGTAGATCTTTTTCTCCGTATGAATAAAAGAGTCTAAGTTGCATGTAACCATATCCTGATTCCACGCAGTCTGGTTCATTAATTCCATCACCATCAAGATCACCATCTTCACCAGGGGAAGCAACAGGAAAACAGGTATAACCCAACGTTGCAATTGCCCCACCAAGGAATTTTGCAACTAACCATTCACTAAGGCCTCTAAACGATGGACGACCCCATGAATAGATAGTCATACTAACATTGAACATGGAGGTATGACAGCCACCAATTACTACTATTGGATATTCTCGGTTAAAAAATAATGGTACATCCATTATGTATAAACCCCTCTCCCATTTTTCAAAGTTAAGAGGTTTACATGATGTCCATACTAATGGGCTTCCATGTCCATGTAAATGCACAAACATACCACCTTTTCCTAAAGCCCTTCTAATATTTCTTGGAGTTATATCAGTTTGAGATGCATATACACGAACTGCTTCAAAATCAGGTAAATATTCCATGGTTTTATCACAAACATATTCTCCTTCATATTCATTGTTTCCACCATATTCTAGGTCATCAAAGTTATCACCACCGGAAAGAACAATTTTTTTAGATATCTTACTATTTTCATAAGTTATTATTTTGTTGACCATTATATTTAATTCAAATTTATACCGACATGGTAATCTTCCAAGGTTTACATCAGGGTAGAGATCCATTTCATCAATTAATGTCCAATTCTTAGGCCATTCTCCATAAACATTGTTATCATTGGTATCCCACGATGAAAAATTACCCTCACAATCATAAATATCTGCAAAGTATAAATCACTTATATAACTGGATTCTTTTCCCCAAAAAGTATTGACATATCTAACTGGAACATACCATTTTTCTCTAATCCCAGGGATTCTACCTCCAACAAGCAGAACATATTCTATTCCCCATTGTTCTATGGCGTTTTTTATAAAATATTTTATTTTTTCAGGATTATCTCTTCCTTCTTTTGGGAAGTAATCTTCATTGTAGATTTCATCAAGTGTAACAAGAATTGTATTTATACCATAGCTGATTTTATGATTAACTAATTTATTAAGAGAATTAGAAAATCTTGATGGAGATATTATCAGAAGGTTATATTCGGTAACTTGAGAAAATGGTTTTATTTTTGGCTTTTCATATGTTATTGTTAAATCAATATTTTCAACATAATAAATTGTGTCAATTGTAGGGGCATATCTTATTGGGTAAATCTGTACATTTAAAAATGTTCTATGGTTATTGTTTTCATCAAGGCCTCCTCCTGTAAAATAGCTAAACCAGTTATTTGGGAATAGTTCCTCTGAGTTATATATAGTTGTATCCATATCCCGCTTAGTAATAGTATTAATAATGTCTGGTCTGACTGGCTCTGGAGCAGGTTTAATTTTTTTTGTTAAAATTATAGATTTAATCTTAGAGGTTTCACATTCAACCTTTTTTATTCTTGTTCCAAATGGTAGACTCAATTTTGTAGTATACATAGGCAGAATTGGTTTACCAGCATGGTGTAAGCAAGTGTTTGCACCTTCAATATCTATAGTAATTTGGGATTCATTTTCTTGAATAGTTGGTGCTATAAACTTTAGATTTAATGATAATTCATCTTGGCTTGTTTCTTTTCCATTACCAAATACCGCAAAACTGCTAAAGATAAGAATTCCAAATATAAAAAATATTATAATTTTCATTTTTTTATATACCTCCACAAATTAATAGTAATTAGTTTATTATTTTTTAATATTTTTATATATAAAAAGGATTGAGTTTGACTATTTTATTAGTAGTAAATTTTATTTTTTATTATTTTAATTAAGGCCTTTACCTTTGCTTTTTCCAATCTAATTAACTGTTGTTTCAATTCCTGATTTTCTTGCATGTTGTTTCTATTTATTTTTTAATCTCAGCTAAACTAGGGGATGTTTCAAAAATAGTAAGTCAATGCATCTTTTTATTGAAAAATAGATTAGAATCCAAATAATTAATAATTTCACAGTAAACTTAACCAATCACCTATATGATTTCTGCCTCTTTTTTCTTGCACCACGTCCAAGAGGCTTTTTTGGTTCTTTTCTTCTTGAATCACTTACAAGAAGACTTCTATCATGGTCTAAAAATGCAATTTTTAAACTTGGATCTCCAGTAAATTCAAGTAGTCCCTTTGCAATTGCAGTTCTCACAGCACTTGCCTGGCTCATAAATCCTCCGCCTTTAACATTTACATTAATATTTATTTTATCCATGTGACTACCTGCAATTTTTAAAGGTTCAAGTACTTTCCAACGTGCAATTTCAGGTTCGTAAAGCTCAACAGGTTTTTTATTAATTCTTACAAGCCCTGTCCCTTTTTGAACAGTTGCTCGTGCAATAGCTGTTTTTCTTTTACCTGAAGAATTTACTACCTTTTTTGCCATTAGATATTCGCTCCTAAAAACCTAGAAAGTTCTTGAATTGTTATAAAATCAACTGGTTCCTTTTGTGCTTCCTTTATTACTTCAAATTTTTCTTTTTCGAATTCTTTTGGAACGCCAATATAACATTTTAATTTTTTAAACGAACTCCTACCATGAGGGGTTTGATATGGAAGCATACCCCTAATTGTTCTTTTTACAATTTGATCAGGCATTCTAGGAAAAAAAGGACCTTTTCGAGCTGTTCCTACCTCTCTTTTTTTGGTATATCGGTCTTTAATAGAACGCTTTTTTCCTGTAATTATTGCTTTTTCAGTGTTTATAATAGTTATTTCTTCACCCTTCATCAATCGTTTTGCTACATTAGTTCCAAGTCTTCCAAGTGTTGAACCACTTGCATCAATAATTATTGCCATATTTATCCCAATATCCTAATGTCTTTTCCTTTTGGATTACTTTTTAACAGCTCTTCTATTGTAATACATTTACCGCCTGCTTTATTTATCTTTTCTTGGGCTTGCTTAGAAAATGACCATGCAGCAATAGTTATTTTTTTTGTAAGAATCCCATCTGATAATACTTTTCCAGGGATAAGAGCTGTTTCTTTTTCATTTGTATATTTACTAATTCTATCTAAGTTTACAACAGGCCAGTTATTAAGTGGTTTTTGTAAGCGTAATGCAATATCTTTCCAAATTGAAACATCATTTTCAAATGATTGTTTTTTTAATTCATTTATTAGTGTTATCAGTAATGGATTTGTTTTTTTAATTTGCTTTGCCATTGATTGTTCTCCAGATTTGTGAAAATTAGTGAAAGGGAGTGTTATTTATAAGATTTGTGGGAGAAATAATTAAATGTATAGTTTAAATATGGCCATTGAATGAAAAGGTTAATATCAATTTGTGGCAGTGATGCAGATGATGAAAATTTAAATGGTTATGCCTTAGAAGTTGCAGAAAAAATTGGAAGACTTGTTGCTCAGAGAGGCGGGGTTATTATCTGTGGGGGACATGGAGGAATAATGAGGGCAGTTTGTAAAGGTGCAAAAGAAGAAAATGGAATAACTGTTGGTATTTTACCCTATGAAAAGAATGAGGCAAACGAGTATATTGATATTGCAATTCCTGCTAGAATCGGCAACATCAGAAATTATCTTGTTTCGGGAACTGGTGATGTTACAATTGCTATTGGTGGAAGATGGGGAACTCTTAATGAAATAGCCTTTCGAATGACTATTGAAAAACCATTGATTTTAATGAAAGGAACTGGTGGATGTGTTGATGAAATTATCAATGGAAATTTAATGCAGGATGTTGAATCTCATTATTTTATTGCAAATTCTGCTGAAGAAGCAGTTGATCAAGCCTTTAAACTTTAGATAAAACCAAAAATTAATATTTGTTTTTTTAATTTCATTTTTTGGTAACGCTTTATGAGAGAATATAAAATAAAAAAAGGACATAATCCTGATATTAGTGCAATTGTTGAGAAATATTTTAATGCCAAAGGTGACATTTTCAAGGGAATAAATTTTGAAATTGACGGCATTGGCGAAATAGATTTGAGACAGGATAAATCAATTTTGTTGATTAATATTATTCCCCCAAAAAAGATATGTGGAGATTATGATATTATTAAAAAATGGAATGCGTTTTTGTTTGAAGTTACTGGCTTTACATCAAAGGAAAGAAAAAAGAATTTTGGAAAAATATCAAAATAAATAATTTTTATTTTTTTTATCTGTTAGTAAGATCAATTTATAAAAATGTTTTTTTATCTTTTAATATACTTTTGAATTAAAATTTTTTATAACAGATAAATATGTTTGGATATATTAAAAAAAATCAAAACATATATATATTCAAGTATACATTACTTTTTGTGGTGGATGGGATATGCCTCTAACTCGTAAAGCTCGAGTAGTTGGAAGTAGCTTAGTTTTGACAATTCCAAGTCAACTTGCCAAAGCACATGATATCAATGATGGAGATGAGATAGAAATAATTCCTATAGGGATAGGAGAGTTTAAAATCAGGAAGCTAAAGAAGTAAGATCAGCAATAATTTCTATCTTATTTAAAAGTCCATTATTTTTTAGATTAATTTATAAACCTTTTGCCAAATCGGCAATAACTGTTTCTTTATCTTTTGCCTTAACAATTCCACTTGCAAGAAGTACGCCATCAGCACCTAGCTCAAGTGCTTTTGATACATCTTTTCCATTTTTCACTCCAGCACCACATAAAACTTTTACATTTTTGCTAATACCCTTCACAACTTTAACACTATTACTTACAATATCTGGGTCGGCTGTAGTTACAGATATATCTCCTCCGATAAGCTCAGGTGGTTCAACTGCAACAAAATTTGGAGAAAGTGCAGCTATTGCTTTTGATGTTTCAACATTATTTGAGCAAACTATATGATCAAGATTAAGTTCTTTTGCTCGTTTTATACAAACATCAATATCTGCAAGAATTAATCTATGTTCACTATGATTAATAAGTGTTCCAACTGCTCCTGCTGATTTTATTGCTTCAGGTAGAGTCCATCCAGTATGGCTACCTGGTTTTATTGGGTCAATGTGTTGGGCAAAAACTGGAATTGAAAACCTTTCCGCACAAGATTTTATATCTGTTGCTTGAACTGATATTGCCATACTTGCATCCATTTCTTTTGATATTTTTTCCATTAGTTGTGCAATTTCGAAAACCTTAGGTCCAGTTGCTTCTTCATAGGTTTTAACATTTAACACTATTACTGGTGTTTCTAACATAACCAATCCTTCCCAGAAATGATTTATGATAATCGATGCTCTTTAATATATTCTTCTATATTCTTGCTGGATTACAAATGGAAGCTCCTATTCAAGCAATATTGTTCTTGGGCATTATTCCTGCCTTACTATTTTTATTCTTAGCTCTGAAGGGATATGAAGGATATTATAAGGATAAGATAATTTTCATAACATTTGTAATTGGAATTATTTTTGGAGTAATTGCTGCTGCTGTAAGAATAATAATAAATCCACCATATCTAATTCCCATAGGTACTATAACATTTATTTCAAGATATACTATTATATATATTGTTCTTTTTGCTTTTATTGAACAATTATTAAAAACTATTGTTCTGAATATTGGAAGATTTCAATTAAAAAAAGAAACTACAATATATGGACTTGCTCTGGGTTTAGGATTTGGTTCTTCATTTACTCCGTTTCTTATAATATCCTTAACTTCAGTTGGTAATGTAAGCTTGTCATTTCTTTCATTAGTTATATTTGGTTCATTAGGTTTCATTTTATTTCATGCGGCAATGGGATCATTTATTGGTTATGGGATATTCTCAGGAAAAATGACAAAACACTTATTTATAGCAATTTTCCTGCAAATTCCATTTAATACAATAGCAGAACTGACAAGAGTTTATGAAAAGCCATATTTTACTTACTATCTAATTTATCAAATTGGGCTTGTAATATATGGAGCGATAATTTTTATTTATGTTATAAAAAAGGTAATGCCAAAGATATTATCCCAAGGTGAAAGAAGAAAACGAATCAAGAAGAAAAAAAAGGAATAAAGGGATTTTATTTATTTTTAGAATTTTTTCAAGTAATTTGTCAATTATAGGTCTAGTGTTACTTTTTCAATCAAAACATGAATTCTAATAATATTAGATATCATAATAATTATTTTTAATTACTATATATTAAAGAAATAAAAAAAAATTATTTTGTTTTTTCTGGAAGTTTCTCTGGAAGACTGAAAAATGCAATTATTTCAAGAACCATTGCAATTAGAATTATTAAAAATCCTATTATAATTATTATAGTTACTGCACCTAGTAAAAAAAGAAATCCTGCTGTACCAAACCATTTGACATTTGTATATTCACGGATTTTATCATAGCTTTTTCTAAGATATATTGTACTAACAATCATTAGAACCCATAATACTACCAATGATACTAAAGCTCCAATTATTAAAGGTTGTATTTTTTCCCATACCGCCCAAGGATCTGAATAAGCCATGTTTTGTAATTCAAATATATATGAAGGTCCTCCAAGTTCTAAAATTGTGATAATAAATATTACACCTGCTACAACACATGCTACAATTGTAATAATTATAAAATATAAAAAGTTGTTAAAAATTGATTTATCTTTTGTCTCATCAGAGATGTACTTAACAGCTAAAATTACTAGTATGAAACCAATAATTCCTATTATAAATCCATAGGTTGGAATCACAAACAATAAAGTTAATAAAGCTCCTATTCCGCCAATTATTTTCGCATCACTTAATAAATTCATAATACTATCACCTTAAATTTTTAATTTTAATAAATATTAATTTTCTAATAACTCTCCCCAAATCTTCATTTTATATATAATACCATTTAAGTTCTTAAGTATATTTCGGTTTTTTTAAATATATTATATGTCTTAATTCATCAATAATTATTGCAATTGCAATTCCACATATAATACCAATTAACATACCAGTGATTAAACGAATAATATTGTTACTTTCCCATAGGTGAAAAAGTTGTCCTAATCCATCAATTCCAATTGGAATAGCTCCTATTAATATAATAATTAAAAATTTTTCATCTAATTTTATTTTATAAAAAACCATGAAACCTAAACCTATTACAAGTCCAATCCAAATTGCAGTACATCTAGCACAAAAAGGCATTTGATTATCATTTATAAAAAAAGATCTATCTGCTTTTTGATGACATAATGCATCACCACATTGGTAAATATTGTTCCAAGGAAATCCTAATCGATCAAAGGTTTTTTTATTTTCAATAAGCACAGTTTCACCTGATAAATCTGTAAAAGTTCCCTGTGGTAAAAAAATTGGTGCCAGAAATTGTAGTATCAGCCAAATGAAAATAGGGGTAAAAAAAAGAATTACACTAATTTTAGAACATCTTTCCCTTTTTTCCATCTTCAAATTCATCCTTGGATTTAATAATAATAATAAATGCAATAATAGAAAGTATTGAGCCGATAAAGAAAAAACCAAACGAGAAGATTGCTATAAATGAAGTTACTGCTGCTACATCGTAATTTTGTCTTTTTACACATGCAATTGTTCCAAGGATTGCAAAAATTGAAAAAATTAATAAAATAAGAGTACAACTTGAACCATTAAATTCAATAAGCTCTTCAGTTCCTTCTCCTTCAATTAATTTAATAGTATCCTCATAATTAATAAAAGGTGTAATTAATATTTCTCTTTTATAGGTTATATTATTATAAGATGCTTTTAATGTTTTTAAGCCAAGATCAAGTTCTTTAATACAAAAAACTCCATTAGCATCAGTTTTTCCGAGGTTACTGTCAATTTTTATATCTGCTTCTTCGATTGTTTTATTTTCTAAATCAGTAACTGTAATTCTTACAGTTCCAGTTAGTCCAATACCTGATGCAATATCTAGTGATGATTCGATAAAGACATCACTAAACAAGGCTGTATTAAGTCCTACTACAAAGACACAAATCAAGATAATTGCAGCAAGTGTAGGTTTATTTGTTCTCGGTTTTATTTTTGATAAAATTGTTTTTCTAGGTTCACCATGTTCCTCCCAGGAGCATTCTAAATTTGATTTTGTTTCCTTACATTCTGCTTTTATGAAAAATTCATTATTACATTTAGGGCAGACAATGGAATGCTCTTTTCCATCCTCTTTTAATTCTAAAATAAGTTCGTGTTTACACTTTGGACATATTGTCCTCCCCTTCATTAGCAGCTCCACCATTGAGACATATGTATACTTGGTTAAGTATATTTCTATAAATTTTAATGTCTTTATAACAAAAAATAAAATCAAATTGTTTGATTTTTAAATTAATCTATGAATAAAAATAGCAAAGGAAAAAAGAGTGAGAAGTTACTTTTAGTGTTTTTGAAGTTTATGGTGAGATTTTAAATGTTGTTGTTTCTACTTGAGCAAAAAATAGGAATAGAAATCCTTTTGCTTCTTTGCTTACTGGCATGCCATCATTTAGTTTAAGTGTAATATTTACAATTGAAGGTCCAAAACCCATAACAAGTCTTATCTTTATATCCCCAGATTCGCCTGGGGAAGTCTCACGTAATGGTATGTCTGCGTACCATTCTTTTCCAATTATCATAAAATTTGCATTTGTCTCTATTTTGATTTCAAGATTAGCACTAAAATTTTCCGTCCCAGTATTTGTAATGGTTAAAGTGTATCCAAAAAGTCCACTAGCAAGTTTAATTTCATATTGAGGTTGTAATCTCATTTCAGATATATCGGTATTCTTCTCATTTGATATTGCAACTGCTCCAAATCCATTTAGAACCAAAATATTTAATACCAATAATAGTAAAATTTTCTTCACGGTTACCTCCTTCTCTTAATCAGTTAACAAATCTGATAATAAGTATTTAAACATATTTTTGAATTTTTTTATAAAACACAGATATTTTGTAATAAAAATTCTGATTTTGCACTAAAAATCAATAAAAATGTTTCATAACCTTTAACTATTTACCTTTAAGTCTTTATTTTATAAAATCCAACAACCTCTGCAGTATTGGAAACATATCAATAAATCTCAACCATGCTCTAGTACGTGGAATAGTTACTTTTAATGTTGCCCAATCACTTTCTGCACCAAAGATGTCTTTAGCTTTTATTTTAAATAAAACGTAAGTTCCCTTTTCTATAGGGATATTTACATTTATTGTTATCTCTTCACCTGATGCATAATAGCCAGTCCACTCTTGAGTTCCATCACTCCAATTAATTAAGTAACAAACATCATCACCATCAGGATCTGTAGAATAGATTGTATACGAATATTTCCCTCCTTCCCCTTCCTTAAATCTTCTTTGACCTTTGATTTCTGGTACAGATGGTGGCTCATTTCCATTATAATTATATAAATTCATTATTTCATCTGCATTTAGAGGCTTATCATAAATACGGACATCATCAATCCTGCCATCAAAATAAAGGAAATGCGGACATTTTCCATCTGCAGTTTTACCATAACCAATAGTGAATTGATCCTGCACAGTAATATCTGATAAAAAGTAACAATCAATTGCTTTTCCAAAATTATAATGTCTATTCACTAATTCAACACCGTCCAAATAGCCAGTATTTCCATAAGGATTAACAACAACAGCAAAATGATACCATCTTTTTTCTTCAAGATGAAAACCAGAATCAAAACAAAGAGGAATCCTACCATCTACAACCCAAGTAACATACAATTTTCTATTAGCAGGATTCTTATGACCGATCTCTATAATAAACATATTATCCAATTCATTTTCATTATCAATACCCAGATAAAACAATGGCTGTATCTCCTGTTGATCAAGATTATAATCATAATAAAACCAAAAAGCAATAGTGCCTTCATCAAGAGAACCAATAAAATTAATAGCACTCTGAGGAAGAATAACGAAATCATTTTCACCATCAAAATCAAGAGCATTACCTATTTTACCATATATCCAAGATGCACCATATACTACACCATGAAATTCATTTACTGAATCATGTGCTACTTCACCATAACCCTCATCTAAATTCCAATATGCAATCAAACCAGTATCTAATGTTTTAACATCATACCCTACACTCATTGGAGCCAATACTGACAAGATGAATAAAGATATGATTCCTATAGATAGACTCTTTTTCATACAACTCCTTCTATATCATGTGGTTCCTGTGCTGGATGCCAATCAATGTGAAAACATGGTGGTAAGATACGTAAAAGAATTAGTAAAAGAAATAATAAGTAAGATGATGGCATAATAAAACCTGAAATTAGTTTTGGTATAACTCTCGGTTTATACCAATAATTATTATCAAAATTATTATTACTATTTCTAGGACATGATGGATATAAATAAAGAAATGTAACCTTACAATTCTTATTCATGAAATTATTTTCTGTAACAATACAATTCTTACAGTTTGTTAAATATATTCCACCATAAAAAGAATAGAATGTATTTCGCTTAATTATACATTCAGTATCATCTAAATCAATATCCCATGCTAAAATAAAATTATGAACAAAAGTATTCCCAAGAATCAACAAACCATTGACATTTCTAGTATAAATACCAGAATTTCCAATAGAATAAATATCGTTACGTTTTATTCTTATGTCATTTGAATCACTTATACGAATTCCCTGATAATAATTATCCTTAATAATGTTGTTTTCAATAGCAATGTTATTTGCATTTGTTATTATTATTCCATCTCCAAAACTACAGCTTATTAAATTTTCCTTTATGATATTAGAATTTGAATTAATATTTATACTCGAAACGCTCTGAGTTCCACTGTTCTGAACTGTAAAACCACTAATTATGACATCATCTGCAATTATATTAATAACATCATTACTAATATTCATATCAATAATTGTAGTATCCATATTTTCTCCTAATAGATTTAATGATTTATCAATAATAATATACTCATAATATGGTGAAGAATCATCATACACAAAGACAGTATCCCCGTCTACTGCATCATAAATCGCACTTTGAATAGTAGTATAGTTACTAGGACCACTACCACCTACATACAAGGTTTTACCACTGCCAAGTATAGATGGTTGCTCTATCTTTGGAACCTTGACATTAAAACCAAGACTTATAGGAATAAATACAGAACACATCAACAAGAAGCATATTCCAAATGCAAGAGACCTTCTACTCAAACTGTTACCTCCGCCAATAATTTAAATCAGATTAAAGGTATAAAAAGGTTTTAGATTGAGAAATCCTAAAGTCTAGAGGTAATAAGGTTTCTATTTTTTGAATATGATAATAGGTGAATAATCAGGATAATAAGGATTTTCACATCCAAATATATAAACAATATCACTTATTAAAAAACTCAGAATCATATATACTAATCCTATAAGATTATATATTTTTGTCATAATTATTCTATTTTTTTCTTTGAAATAAACACATTGATGTAAACAATGGGAAAATCCATTCATTATAGGTGTTAAAATATTAATTAATCCTTCACAAATTAATTCATTCAAATCAAATTTATTTAATGTTGAAATCACATTTGATATTTCTTTATAATCCTCTAACACATCAGGATTGTGTTTAGATAAAATCAGTAACCACTTGCTATATACTTTTAACTTATTTAATTGTCTCTCAAGATTAACTATACCAATATTACTTACATCTTTACATTCCCTATACTCTTCGCTCTCATCCTTTGCTATTCTCGGTTTAGTATCAATAGATATAGCAGAGGATACACTAACTCCAACAAACAACATACCTACAAAAATTCCAATTAACTCTTTCTTCATACCAATTACCTCCTCTTTTAACATATTCATATCTGATAAGTGGTATATAAAACTTTTAGATGGGATTAATCCTAAATTTTAAAGGAGATAGGTTTTCTTTTAAATGTTTAAAATTGAATAAATATATCAATACATGAAATCAAAACAATCATAAGCATGTCCAATATCCAATATAATACCAATCATATTAACTATTGGTGTAGCAATTATATAAATCATATAGGCAATTGAATGAAAGTTATAGTATTCAAACATTTCAAATAATTGCATTAATACTACAGCAATTAAACCCAGACTATTATAAAGAATCCAAACAATCATACAAATTCTTTCGTTATACAAAATTTCATTTGAGTTAATAACTGTTAAAATTTCTTGGCAACTCTCTTTAATCTCTGGTATATATCCAAATTTCATCAATATAAAATTTGTAACAACGTTTATCCTTGCTAATAAGAGTTTAACTCTAAATAAATCATTATTATTGTTTACAATTTCACAAACACAATCATCAACTCTCTCATTATCAAAAATTGATTGTTTAGTCTCTACAGAAGTAACAGGTTGAATAACAACTCCAATTAATAATAGAATTATACAAATTGCTATACCTTTCCTTATAAGGATTATCCTCATATTTACCTATTATTCAACCTTTTATTGATATTTAAATATTACCAATAACTGTACAATAATGTACAATTTTGTACCTAAAAATTAAGAAATTAATAAAAAATATTTTGTTTTAATCCTAAATTCTAAAGGGGATATGGTTTCTTTTAATTGATTATGAGATTTATGGTTCCCATGGGTCCCATTCCCAACAATCTATCATTAAGCCAAACACAATTATGGGAATCTCCATACCGATAACTATAATCTCCACAATATTACCTAATTTCCACCACATATAACATATTAATGGGTATTGTTCCAATGAGTATCCCAGTTCGTAAAAAGATACCCATATTTTATCCATATTTAAAATAATATTTTCAAGCTTTTCACAGAGAAGTGGAAATGGTGGGTCATCTGTTAATTCTTCTTTTAGAATTGTAATCTCATTAGATAATTCTTCACACTCTTCTTTTAATTTAGAATTATATTTACTCAACACCAACAACAACTTTGAATAGACTTCTATCCTGTTTAACTGCTTCTCCAATACAACAAGATGTCTACTATCAATCTCTTTACAATTACAATCCTCAACACTCTCATTATTAGATACTCTCGGTTTAATATCAATAGAAATAGCACTAGAAACACCAACTCCCATAAACAATACAATTACCCCTATTACAAAGGTTTTACTTAACAGGTTTTTCTGCATAATACCTCCTTCAATACAAATTCACATCTGATAATAAATATATAAATTTTCACATTGATATATAATTAAAATATATCCATACTCTTTATATATTTGATATTCACAGCACTCCATTATATTTATATAATAATCCTTTATTCGCTTACTCTAATAAGGCGGTTATTAAATGGCAAGATTTCCAGAAGCAGAAGCACGAATACTAAATAAAAAAATATGTATGAAATGCGGAGCAACAAATGCACCAAAAGCTGAACGATGTAGAAGATGCAGGTCAAAAGAGTTAAGGGTAAAGGCAAAGGAAGGAAGAGGAGTTTAATATTATTATTTTAAACCGTCACCTTTAAGTGTAATATTTTATTTTTAAAATGAAGGTCGAAGGTTAATGCCGGAAACAAAAACAAAAAAAACTGAAGATTTTAATGAATGGTACAATGAAATTGTTGAACTTGCAGATTTATGTGATAAAAGATATCCGATAAAGGGCATGAATGTTTGGAAACCTTATGGCTGGGAATTAATGAACAATGTTGACCGATTAATAAAGATGGAGATGTTTAATACTAATCATAAAGAAGTTTGCTTTCCTCTATTAATACCAGAAACTTCGTTTAAAAAAGAAGAAGAGCATATAGAAGGTTTTGGAAGTGAAGTTTATTGGATTACTCATGCAGGTCTAAATAAACTTGAAGAAAGATGGCTCTTGAGACCAACATCTGAAACAGCAATGTACCCGATGTTCTCCCTTTGGATTAGATCACATGCAGATCTTCCATTAAAAACCTTTCAAATTGTAAACACATTCAGATATGAAACAAAACAAACTCGAGCTTTTATAAGAGTTAGAGAGATACATTTTTTTGAAGCTCATACTTGCCATGTTGATTTTGAGGATGCAGAAAGTCAAATAGCTGAAGATAAAAAAATTGCAAATTCTCTTTTTAATAAATTGTGTCTTCCATTTGTTTTCACTAAAAGACCTGAATGGGATAAATTTGCAGGAGCTTTCTATACAATAAGTATTGAAGTACTTATGCCATCATTAAGAACACTACAACTTGGTTCAATTCATCAATACAAAGATAATTTTGCTAAACCTTATGAAATAACTTATGAAGCCGAAGATGGCTCTCATAAAAATTGTCATCAAACAACCTATGGTATGAGTGAAAGAATTTTAGGTGCCATCGTCGGTATTCATGGAGACAATAAAGGTCTTGTTTTACCTCCCGAAGTTGCTCCAATTCAAGCTGTAATAATTCCAATTATATTTAAAGAAAAAGAAAAAATAGTTATGGATGTTTGTAAAGAATTGCATGATAATCTTATATCAGAAGGCATTAGATCTCATATAGATAATCGTGATATTACACCAGGAAACAAATACTATGATTGGGAATTAAAAGGTATACCTCTGCGCATTGAGATTGGTCCAAAAGATGTAGAAAAAAAAGAGATAGTTTTGGTTAGAAGAGATATTTCAGAAAAAAAATCGGTTCAACAAATTAAAGCAATTAAAAATGTTAAACAAGAATTAGAAAAAATATCTTTAAATCTATTTAATAATGCAAAAAAAATACTTACTGAAAACTTCCATAGAGTTATTACTATTGATGAGGCAAAAAAGCTTAAGGGTGTAGTTGAACTTCCTTGGTGTGGCAATAAAGATTGCGCTTTAGAAATAGAAAATATTTTAGAGGGTAATACATTAGGGGAACCCATTGAGGAAAAAGAAATAAATGAGTCTTGTCCTGTATGCAGACAACCTGCAATTACCTGGATGAGATATGCTAAAACATATTAAAAGTGGGATGATAATATGGCTGGAAGAATATCAGGTTTTTTTAGAGAGTTTACCCTTTTTTTTAGTATAGTTCTTACAATTGTTGGATTATTCATATTTATTATAGGAATAACAGCAATTATGGAAATAAATTTACTAAATTTATCCCAAGATGTTCTAAATTGGACCTTATATATTTTAATTCTTGGTTTTATTGTTTTAATTGCTGGTGTATGGTATCTCTATAGTTTTTTTAAAAACAGGAAATTTATATTAGAAGAATTTGCAACAAATAAGCGTTCTGAATTTATAAAAAAACATTATGAATTAAAAAATACTGCTAAAAAAATGCCTAGAAAATATCAAAAAATGTTAAAAGAAAAAGAAGAAGAATTTAAAATTAAATAAACATCCATTTGTATGGTGAAAGCATATTTCTGAATTCTATATTATCTTAACTGAACCTAAATATGGTGGAAACATAGGTGCAACTGCTAGAGTTATGGCCAATTTTGATTTTAATAATCTTTATTTGATAAATCCTTGTAAATTGGATGATGATTGTTACACAAGGGCAATGCATGCAGGTTATATTATTGATAACGCATGTATTTTTTCATCATTTAAGGATGCAATAAAAGATATGGACTATCTTGTTGCTACTTCATCAATCGAAAGCATTAATGATAAAAGACATTTAAGAAATGCTATTTTACTTGATGACATTTCAAATAGATTTTTTGAAATAAAAGGAAAAATTGGCCTTGTCTTTGGAAGGGAAGATTATGGTCTTTTTAATGAAGAAATTGCTGCATGTGATGTATTAATTAAAATTCCAACAACTGAGAAATACCCTTCATTAAATCTCTCCCATTCAGTAGCGCTTGTTTTATATTCAATTTATGTAGCAAGTAATATTAAGCAAAAAGAGAAAAGAACACTTAGTAAAATCGAAAAAGAAAAACTATATTCATTTTTTTCTGATCTTTTAAAAGAGATAAACTACCCAATACATAAAATTGAAAATACAGAAATTATGTTCAAACGAATTATGGGGCGAGCAATGCCATCTAAATGGGAGTATCATACATTAATGGGTGTATTTAGTAAAAGTCTTGAAAAAATTAAGAAAAACAAATAATATTAGGGCTTAAACTGTTTCTATTGTAAAAAATACATCACTGTTTTTTAATGCAGCATGGACCTTATCTGCAAACCATACTAGATCTTCAATTGACGCTGAATTATCATCCCAATCGTAAACAAAATCATAGTTGCCCTTTGCTGCTTTAAACCCTAGATTTAATAGTTGATTTCTAATTTCAGAAGGTGTACTGCCTTCGCTGTTAAATATGATTGTAAGATATGTTTTCATTTGTACCACTAATAGGCAATTAATATGTTAGTATTAAATGATTGCGATAAAGAAATAACCATCAATAATTGACATATATTGGAAATGGAATAAAACTTAATACTAGAATGGCAAGAGCCAATAAAAAAAGTAATTTTCGTTTATTATCAAGCTTGGTTTTATCATTTAAAGGTGGAGGATGCATAAAACCTATTAAAAATATAATGAAAAAGGCAAAAAAAATCCAACCAGTAAATATCATTATAACAATTGCAAGAAACCCAGCATATTTTTGTTTATCACCAAGCACTGCTCTAAAGATGTGACCTCCATCAAGTTGTCCTGCTGGAAGTAAATTAAGGGATGTAATTAATAGTCCAACCCAACCTGCAAAAAGAATTGGGTTCATATCAATTGTAAAACCTTTGGGAATGTCTAGTATTAATCTTGCAAGAAAATCTATTAAAAAGGATGATCCAAAGACTGTTTCTCCCAATGGAAGAGCATCTAGTGGAACTATTGGAACAATTTTAGCATACGCAATTCCAATTGCAGTAACTGGTATTGCAACACAGAAACCTGCAACAGGTCCTGCAATTCCTACATCAAATAGTGCTTTTTTATTGGGCAATGGTTCTCTTGATGAAATTACTGCGCCAATGGTTCCAATATTAAAGTTAGGTAAAACCGGAGGTATTGGTAAAAAATAAGGTAAAGAAGTTGGAATTCCATGTTTCTTGGATATATAATAATGTCCCATTTCATGGATAAATATAATACTCATTAAAGGCAGAGCAAATAAAACTGCTCCAAAAAACAAGTTTTCAATACTAAATACTTGTATAGGATCAGGTATACTCCATATATCAAACTTTCCTGTATATATTATTGCCCCTGTAATAATTGTTGTAATAATTGTTGCAATTAATAAGGCAAAATTTATCCAAATTGGTTTTTCCTTCCGTTTTGTTTTTTTTAGAACATATATTTTACTTTCTCCCTGTTCAAATCTGAGCATTGGAATATATCCCTTTTCAGATAAAGATCGTCTAAGATTCTCAAAGTTTTCCTCTAATGTGTTTTCATCAATTCTACAAAAAAAAGTTACCTTGTTTAGGTTAACTCTCAAGTCATAATATGGAAATCTCTGTCCTATTTCTTTTTTTAATAATTCAACGTCTACATTAGTTTCAAAGCTATTATTTACGTTATTACTCCAGCTGTTTGACATTTCTTGAGTCGATATAGGAATTATGTTATAAATCCTTTGTTAATGTAATGTCAACTGAGATCGGTAACATTAGTTGTATATGTGTGATTTGTCGAAAAACATTAATGAATATCTATAATTATCCAAAAAAGTTAACATGTCTTCTCCTTAGAAAAATGTTACCTATGTTACTTGACAATACAGTTAACATAGGTGTATAATAATAAAAATATCAATAATTGTAAAATAGATAAAAGAATATATCACTTTTGTTGAGGTCTATTGGAAAAAATAGATATAAAAGATAGGAAAATACTGTTTTATTTAGATGTTGATTCAAGACAATCCTTTTCTCAAATTGGTAGAAAGGTTGGATTACACAAAGATGTAGTAGCTAATAGGGTTAAAAAACTTCAGGAAAAAAGAATAATTAAAAATTTTTACACCGTTATTGACACAAGTCCATTAGGCTACACCCATCCTAGATTCTATCTTAAATATCAATATGTAACACCAGAAATCAAGAAAGAAATAATCGATTATTTTATAAAAAGTAAATATGTTGGATTTGTTCATGAAAATGATGGGAGCCATGATTTGTCATTAGTCATGGTTGTGAAAAATGTACCTGAATTCAATTATTTCTGGGAAAAAACTATGATAAAATATAGGGATTATTTTGCAAATCAAATATTTTCTCTTTATCTTAGAGAAAGCATGTATAGATACTCTTTCTTCTTTGATGAAAATACAATTGAAAGATCTGATAGAACAAAGGTTGAAGTATATGGAGGTGAAAAAAGAGTGGAAATTGATGATTTAGATCACAAGATATTAGGGTTAATCACTCCAAATGCAAGAATGCCAATAATAGAGATAGCAAAAAAACTTAATACAACTACAAGCACAATAAACAGTAGATTAAAAAATTTAATGAATACAGGTGTAATTAAAGGATTCAAGGTTAATGTAGACTTCCCAAAATTAGGTTATCAATTTTACAAAGCAGATATTGTTCTTAAAGAACCTGAAAAATATAGTAAAATTCTCAAATATATAGAAGCGAATCCAAATTTGAACCATACTATGAAGTCAATAGGTTATGTTGATCTTGAATTAATGTTTTATTTAAATAATGCAAATCATCTACATGAAATAATGGAAGATTTATCTATCAAATTTCCTAATGCTTTAAAAAATTATACCTATTTTAGCACTATAAAGACATATAAATGGAATTATATGCCTGAAAAATAGTTATTTTGTACTTATATTAAAGATTTTTTTAAGACATCATATTTATCTATAACTTTTATTATGCCTTGTAAGTGAAAAAATGGCAGTAAATCTGGTAATTGGAACACAATGGGGTGACGAAGGAAAGGGAAAAGTTGTTGATTATTTTTCAAAAGACGCTCATTACGTTGTAAGAATGCACGGTGGCCACAACGCAGGCCATACAATAAAAGTTGAAGATGAGATATATAAACTCCATATCATTCCATCAGGAATAATTCAAGGAAAAACAGGAATTATTGGAAATGGTGTAGTTGTTGATCCTGAGATTTTAATAGAGGAAATTGACAAATTAAAAAAACGTGGGATTATCCCAAAGATTCTGATAAGTGATAGGGCAAATATTATCATGCCTTATCATAAGATTCTTGATGGCGCAGAAGAAGATTACCTTGGCAGTAAAAAAATTGGAACAACAAAAAGAGGTATTGGCCCTTGTTATAGTGATAAAGTTGCTAGAAAGGGTATTCGTGCAATTGACCTTCTAGATAAAAAATTCCTTGAAAAAAAGCTTAAAGAAATTATTCCAATTAAACAAAAACTGTTTGATGTTTATAAAATTGATATTAAACTTGATATTAAAAAAATACTTGATAAATATATAGGTTATGGAAATATTTTAAAGGACTATATTACAAAGACTCATATAGAGCTTAACAGGGCAATAAAATCAGGTAAAAATATTTTACTTGAGGGTGCACAAGGTGCAATGCTAGATATAGATTTTGGAACGTATCCTTTTACTACCTCTTCTCATACTATTGCAGGGGGTGCAAGTATTGGAACAGGCATTGGTCCAAGAAATATTAATGATATTATTGGAATAGTAAAGGCATATACTACAAGAGTCGGAAATGGTCCTTTACCAACCGAGTTATCAGATAAAATTGGAAAGCATCTTCAAGATAAGGGCCAAGAATATGGAACCACTACCTCAAGACCTAGAAGATGCGGTTGGCTTGACCTTGTTGTTGTAGGCCATTCCTGTATGATTTCAGGAATTACCAAATTTGCAATTACAAAACTAGACGTTTTAGATGGACTGGACTATGTAAAAATTTGTACAAACTATAGTTTAAACGGAAATGAAATAGATTTTTTCCCTGCAAGAATTGAAGATGTAGAAAAATGTAAACCAATATATAAAAAGTTTAATGGTTGGGAAAAAATCGATAAATCCTCAAAAAATTTTTCTGATCTGCCAGAAGAAGCACAAATCTATCTGAAATTTATTGAAGAGAGACTAAAAATACCTATCAATCTTATTTCAATTGGTCCCAAAAGAGAGGAAACAATTGAGCTTTAAACAATTTTTTTTACATTTATTGCAGTAATAATCCAACGAAGATAAGAGTTAATCGCTGCTCTAAGCGAACTAGTATCTATTGATTCAATTTCTAAAAAAACGGTTTTTTCAGATACTTCTAATTTAACATTGGTTTTTGGAATTTTATGCTTTATCTCAGGATCAAGTGAACTGGTAATTACTTCTGCATCATCTGGAGTATCAAAAATAAATTTAAATTTTACACTTTTCATAATAAATAGAATTTTATTTTGATTTAATTCTCTTGGCTATTGTTGGTCTTTCTTTATAAAAAATTTTACTACCACAGTATGGGCATTGCATTCCAATATTTTTTACATCAAACTTTACACTTTTTTTACAAAGTCCGCATTTGTATCCTGTCATGCCTTCTCACCTTTATCTTTAACTTGAGCAGGTGTTGATCGAATTTCTGAAGTTTTAAGCTCACCTCTTAATATTTTTTCAATGTTTTGACCAGCTTCTGTTTTTGGAATGTATGCACCTCCTGCAAATTTCACTCCACATTTTCTGCATTGCCATATACTAGTGCTAATCCTTTTTACTTTTAGATGGCCGCAGCTTGGGCAATTATGTTTTGCCTTTTGTATTACTTCAACGTTTCTAAGTTTGGTTCTAGTTCTAACTCCATATCTTGAACCAAGCCTTCCTGCTGGACCAACCTTTTTTGTTCTCTTTGCCATTTTTATTTACCTACGCTTTTAAACAATATTTCTCGAATTTTCTTCCCATTAACAATTGATACATTAATAATATTTTTTATCTCTTCTTTTGTAAAACTTCCGTTAAGACCTTTTTGCATTGCTCTAATATCGCTATTCTTATCAACTGCAACAGTAAGTCTTGCTTCAGCAATTTCTTCCTCATCAAGAAATGGATCCATTACACAAGTTCCATTAAATTTAACTGATGTCAAAGAAACAGGCGGATCCCTTAGAGGAAGGGGATAGTTTTCACCTAATTCAAATCGTTCTGCAGGAACAGTTGTAGTCATTAACGCTGCAAGTGATGCAAGAGAAGCAGCATCAAATAAATTACCATCGTAATCAAGTATATGAATATCAATAAAAACAATCCAAACCTTTTCATTTGGCTCGATGCATAGTTTTTCAACCTCGATAAGTTTGGATTCTCGTATACCTCTATCTACAACTCGTGCAAGTTCAATTGCCTCTTGATCTGGTGGGCCTGATTCAAAATCTGGAGATGCAAGAGGGATAAGCTCTGCAGCGGTAGTCATAACTCCTTCTGTTGGAGTATCAGGATAGGGTTCACCAACATCCATTTTTATACCTGTAAGAACCTGGGTGTTTCCGATTTTAACCTTTGCAGATCCTTCCGCTTTTAAAACAACTCCTGTTTCAATTTGAATCTTTCTAAGCTCATCAAAGGCACGTCCATCAGCTCTCTTTCCATTTTTTGCTAGTTTTACAAGATAATCACGTTTTAATGAAGGAGTAATAGACATGTTTATTCCACCTCTGTAATTTTTTGATATTTATCCATTAATGCTTTCTTTTGAAACTCTGAAACCTTATAACAACCTTTTATTGCTAAATCAAGGGCTTTATTAAATTCATCCAATGTTAAATGTCCATCCATCTGAAGGAGAAGAATTTCACCAGTTCTAGGTGAAATAGCTACAGGTAAATCTGCTTCACCCAAATTATCTTCATCTTTTCCTAAATCAAGCACCACCTGTCCTTCTATTTTTCCTGCTGCACATGCAACAGGTATATCTTTCATTGGAATGCCTGCGTCAGCAAGAGCAATTCCAGCAGCTGTAAGACCAGCAACTCTAGTTCCAGCTTCTGCGTCTAAAATTTCAATATTTACATCAATTGTTGCTCTTGGATATTTTTCAACTAAAATAACGTTTTCAAGAGCCTCAGAAATAACCTTTGATATTTCCCTGCTTCTTCTATCAGGTCCAGGTCTTTTTCGATCATCAACAGAAAAGGCAGCCATATTGTATTTTGCATTTACAATTGCTCTTAATGGGTTTTGCGTATGCCTTGGAATTGCTTCTCTAGGACCATATACTGCTACAAGTATTTTATTTCCGCCCCATTCAATATATGCTGAACCTTCTGCTCTATGAAGCACTCCTACTTCAATTTTTATTTTTCGTAATTCATCAGATTTTCTACCATCTAACCGTTTTCCATCAACAAATAATTTGATATCTTGTTTCATCTAATGCACAACCTTTGTATCTTTTTTTAATAAAACTTCTATTTTATTTGTAAGTCCATATGATAGAGCTTCATCTTCTATCATTCTTACAACTTTTATTACCTTTCTAATACCCTCTTCATTTCCGTCAATCCACATTCTACCATTTTGACCAACAAAGATTCGGCAATTCGTGTATTTTTTAAGAAGAGATATCATTGAACCTTTTTTACCGATAATTCTGGGGACTTTTGAAGGTTCTACATTTAAAATGTATCCTCCCCGTATCTTATACAGATTGCGATCTTTCAGAGTAATTTGTAATTTTTTTTCTTGATTTACTTGAAGAACTCTGGCCATTATGGAATCACCCTGGTTTAAAAAATTTTTGGTCTCTCCATAATCTATTTCCCATGGGACTTCATTTACATGTAAAAGCGCAGGATATGCTGCATTTATATCTACAAGCCAACTTGATTGTAATGCCTCTTGAACAATACCAATTACAAAATCTTTTTCAATGGGATCGTACCGACCTTTTAATGGAATGACATTGATGTATTTATTCTTATCATTTAAAACTCCAAGGATTTCTGAATAAATCTTGCCATCTTCAATGAAAGTTCCTTTTCCAGCCTTTTTTTGTTTGATATCGCCTAAAAGTTGACTTGGAATAACTATTTCACGTTTTTCTTGTGTCATGAAGTTTCTACTCCTAATGTAATTATTTTAAAATTTTTATAGATACGTTACCTTTTGTTACATCGTTTATTTTATCATAAAAATCTGTTTGCATACCTGCAGGAAGCTTTATTATTCCTATCCAAGAGCCATCAGATTGCCAATCTTCTCGCTCTAAACTTCCGTAATTTCTAACTGTACCATACGCTTTTCCTATATGCTCTGCAGAGATTTTCACAGATATCCTAATATTTTCCATAGATATTGGAATAATTGGCCTTAAAAGCTCAATTATAGTTTTTACCTGTTCGCTTACTGGTTTAAATGGATCGATGTGAATTCCTGCTTGCTCCATTGCAAGTTCAATTCTCTGACGTGGATGAGGGGCTTTTGTCTTTGGATCCATTGCATTTCTGGTAATTGAGTCAATAATTCTATTTTTCTTATTCTTTTGCATTTTATGTCTTTGTTCTGTTGTAAGCTGTATATCACCTTTTTTAATTATTTGCTTTGTTATTTCAGTAATATTAGTTGTTCCAAAATTTTTATTTAGGGATTCTTCTGAGGCATGCGTTCCTTTCTTTGAATCCTTAAAAATTGCATCTATTGCAAGATTTTGAATTATATCAATATCTTTTCCATCTATAAAATCAGCAGCAGCATAGGGGTCTACTAAAACTTCAAAGTGTTCTTCTCCCTTTTTAAGTCTTGCAATTACTGCCTCATCTAAACTTACCAATTCTAACTTCCTCCAATAGCCTTAGCTACATATTCCTTTGTTTTCTCTGGGGATAAAATATGAAACTTAAAGGATTTATCTACAACACCAATTTCTGTTGCATCAGGATTAAGTTTTCCCTCGGTTCCCTTATGTAGGGCTTTAATTGCCATATCAATTGCTTCATCCATTGTTAAACCATCTTTATAGTTAGATTCAAAATAGCTCATTGCCCCATTTCTACCAGATCCTTCACTGCTACCTTTATATTCCATTAAAGCACCAGATGGATCAGTTGAAAATAAACGAGGACCAGTATCATCAACACCGGCAATTAATAGGGCTGTACCAAATGGTCTTACTCCACCATATTGGGTATATGTCTGTTTAAAATCACATATTTTTTTCACAAGTGTTTTAACTTGTATTTTTTCGCTATATGTTATTTCATTTATCTGGGCATCGAGGCGTGCTCTGTCAATTAATGCTCTTGCATCTGCTACAAGACCTGATGTTGCACACCCAATGTGATCATCCACCTCAAAGATTTTTTCAATTGAACCAGGTTCAACTAACCTTGAAGTAACACGTTTATCAACTATTAAAACAACACCTGTTTTATATTTTAAACCAACAGTGGTTGTTCCTCTTTTTACTGCTTCTCGAGCATATTCAACCTGAAATAGTCTACCATCAGGTGAAAAAACCGTAATTGCTCTATCATAAGCCATATTTGCGGGTTGCATATTTTTTATCACCTCTTTTTTTATTAATTATTATGAGACTAAGTTGATTTTTCAACCATGAATACACTAAATGTGTATATACTTTGTGTTCAGATATTTGTTTTTATATATACTATTTATATTTTTATTTTATTTCCCCAGACAATTTTATGTAGTTGTAAACCCAATCTTACAATTAATTTATCAGAAATAATCCAATTTGCAAGGTATCTTGGATCAGAATTCCAAACTGGTTGGAAAAATATGTTGCAATCAGGTTTATATTTTTCAAGTATTTTTTTTGCATAGTTATAATCTTTTTTATCTAAGATTACAAATTTTAATTGATCGGTTTTTTTTAGATAAGTAATATTTTCCAAAAAATTTAATTCATGCATATTTGATGAAGGGCATTTAATATCTAAAGAAACTAATAACTCTTTATTTTTTAATAATTTTTTAATGCTTATACTTCCATTAGTTTCAATACATATTTTATATTTCATATCAAATAAACAATCAATTAATTCATAGATTCCATCTTGTATTAAAGGTTCTCCACCTGTAATACAAATATATCTGCATTGATATTTTTTGATATCTTTGATGATATTTTCGATTTTGAGTTCTTTACCGTCGTAATAGGCATATTTGGTATCACAATATGAACACCTTAGATTACAACCAGTTGTTCTAATAAAAATATTTGGAAGGCCTATCCATAATCCTTCACCTTGTATAGAATAATATATTTCATTAATTTTCATCTGTATTATAACACAAAATTTTATTTTATAATACTTACTATTTATAAAATTAAAAATAAAGATTATCTTTATGATTTACAAAATTTTACATACATATGCACCTGCATATACATATGTATATTCAAATGCAGAAAAAGGTAATAATGTAATTACACTATCATATATATTAAATCATTAAGTTTCAGTTAATCTTAGCTAGGAGTGGGACGCAAATAAGATGGGAAGAGCTAAAAAACTATTAATTGAACATAGTAATATTGGTTCAATTGGATTGGGAGCATTAATTGTATTTATAGCAATAGTCCTTATAGCAGGAATTGCTGGATATGTTTTAATTCAAACAAGTGCGACTCTTGAAATCCAGGCCTCTTCAACTGGTATAGAAACAACAAATGAAGTTTCATCTGGTCTTGATATCTTTAGCGTTGAAGGATATGCTGCAACTGGGGCAGATATCTCAAAATTGGTAATAATGGTTAGACCAAGAGCGGGAACTGGTGATATTGATTTGAATAATGCATATATTGAGTTATCAGATACTAATAAAAAAGTAATACTTAACTTTTCAACAAGTTATTATTCAGAATCAATAGAGGGCATTAATGATATTTTTAGTGCCAATACCTTTCCAGATGATAATTTTGCATATGGAGATCCTAGTAATACAGATGGCTCGCAATTTGGTATTTTAATTATCGAAGATCCAGATGAATCTGCATCGTTAACCTCTCCTGTTATTAATCGGGGGGACAAGGTTTATTTATGTGTCAATACAACAGGTACTTTTAATAATATTGCAGAAAATTCTGACATTTGGGGAATGGTTGTGCCTGAAGATGGTTATGGGGGAATAATAAATTTTAGAACACCTAATACCTTTACTGATAATGTTATGGAGCTATAGTGGGATATTTAAGATATTTTTTATCCTTTTAATAATTTTAAAAATCATTTTTTAGAAAAAGAAAAAAAGGATTTAATTAATTAAATCCCAAATATTTATTTAAAATTCTCACAAGTTACTATAATATTAAACCTTGTAAGATTTTTTGGCTCCATATAATAATGTTTAATAAATTTTGAAGAGGTTTGCCTAATAATAAATCCTTAAATATATAGTTTCTAGCCCTAGGTTTTGTATTTGCCGTGTCTTCTCCTGTAAATCCTGCATAATCAAAAGCTACAGCTTTTATTGTTTGTAGTCCTGTTCCTTGCCAGATATATTCAAAGGGTGCTTCTGTATCAGTTTCTTTATAATTATCATCGAGATAAAAATCTACTTTTTCTGCACCACTTGCAGGATCAGTTACTTTTGCTGTAAATGTGATTTGTGTTTCAGAATCGATCTTTTTTTCAAGATTTACTAAAGGAGGTGTTTTATCTATCTTAATACTAATAGGGCTTTCAAAGTGAGTCTGATCGTCCATATCTATCCATTTCCATGGTATATTGTTATTTCCATCTAAACAGATTTCTACGGGTGACGTGTATTTTTTCCAGTCCCCATTAATATAAATCCATACTTCTTTTACAAGGTCAGGGTCCCAGTTAAAGGTTAAAGAAACACAACTTATGTACCAATTGTTTTCACCTTTTTCTCCATAAAGGAAATATCCAGGTGGATCCATGTTTAATGTTTTTATTTTGCAAAAATTATCTTCTATATAACTACTCTTTTCTGTCATTATATTTCCAGCAGAGCAGGTAGGGCTAATAAAAATAAGCAAGGCAATTATTCCAACTGCTGGACAAATTTTCAATATTTTATTTTTTTCCATTTGTTTATCGCCTCCCCGACTTAGTTAGTAAAAATAGTTAAGTGTTAATATGACTTAAATCTTTCTATAGTTTAAAGTAAATAAAAATTTTTAAAATCAATTTATAGGATATAAATATAACCTAAACTAGGTTATATTTATTGATAGAATTACAAGAATTAAAGATAAAAATATTAAAGAAAATTCTTTTTTTGAAATTAATAATTTTCTCAATGGGATTTTTCTAAAAATATTTTTATAGAAAAAACGTAAAAAAAAGATCTTGATAAATAACTTAAAAAAATATAATGAGAAGGGAAAATATTTCTTCCCTTCATTTTTTAGATTTTAGTGTTTTAACGACTTCGTGGTTGCTGGTTGTGGCTTATGCTTAGTGTTTTGCTGTATATATGTTGCTGTGCAAAATAGTGAGCGGTTATTTGTTTGGCTATCTCTGCACCTGAAATAATCATTTGACCAGAGTTACCGGCGTTGTCATAGGCTACTGCCTTGAATGATTTTGTCTTGTAATCATCCTGCCAGGCAATGATCCAGTCATATGGTGGTTCATCGTCTACCTTTTCAAGGTCTGCCTGTATGAAGAATTCCACTCTGTTAACACCACTTGTCTGTTCGCCTGCGTCAACAGTGAATTTGACTTCCCAGCTTTCATCTTCTAACTGGTATGCTACGGCAACCATTGTTACAATTGGGTTTGTTTGGTCAATTGCGATTTCGAATGTAAATGGATCTTCAACGTTTCCAGCATTGTCAACTGCCCAGTATTCAACAAGGTGGACGCCATCGTCTTGTAGTCTGAAGTTTGTAGATTCGCCTTCATGGATTTCTTCGTCGCCACCATCGATTATGTAATGTATTTCCTTTACGCCAGAAGCTGTTCCAAGACATGGATCTGGACATAATGGGTCAGTAGCGACAATGTCTACTCTAACAGAGCTGATGTACCAGTTGTTCTCTCCATCTGGATACAATGGAGATGGGATGTGCTGTGAGGATGGCGGACAACAGTCTACACCAATACCGAAGGTTCTTTCGTTGTTGAGTGGTGCACAGTCTCCAGCAAGAGGAGCTCGGACAATGACAGCATAAACTCCTGCTTCTGCAAAGTCATAGGTTCCGAATTCTGCATTATATGTTGCACCAGAATTAATAGCAACGTTGTCGATTTGATCTGATGTTACAAATGTTCCAACTTCTGGGTCTGTTATAAACTCCCAAAGTTCGAAGAAGACATCTACAACCTCATCGTGTGTTCCAGCGTTTTCAATTACTGCTGTGATTGGAGCTTCTCCACATGGTATAAAGCAGTCAACTGGTGGTGGACCTCCTGCACATTCATAAAGGGCGAATGCTAAGGAATCATAAAGTGGGCCACCGTTCTGGAGTGCATTTTGGTTACCCTCTAGACTACCGCTCCATAGGAAGTTACAATCGTTTGGACTGTATGTACTCTGAATAGATATCCAACCTGATTGTCCTGGATTTCCACATGGGCTTAGTTCAGTATGGTATGCCCATCCAGTGAAACCTGAGAAGCTGTCATAGATTTCTGCGGTATAATCGGTGACTTCATGTACGCTAATTACTGCACCGGGGGTGCTTCCTGGTTCATAGAATACTACTTCAAATTCTGTTCCTGTTGGGTCACAATCAATCCAGCCAGGTGCCCAGTACAAGCTTAAACCCCACCAGTCTATTTCACCGACAGCGCCAGTGAGACCATCGAAATCATCTTGACATAGGTATCCTAGATCTACAGAGCTTGTATAGAATGACCAAGGATCACTCGATGAATATGGAGCTTGACTAAACATTACACCATTCTTGGATGTTGTTGGACATGGTTCAGATAAACCTGCTACTAGAACGTCACGATAGAAATCAATTTCAAGAAGTGTACCTTTTGCATTGTTTGCTGGGTTTTGATCAATTGGATCACACGGGTTAACACTTAGAACTACTGCATATTTCACGGTTTCACAGTCTGGCCATGGTTGTGGTGGGCTAAATTCGTCTGGGAAGCAGACTTCCATTTCTTCACAAACAGCCAATTCTTCTATACAGACTTCACTGTAGAATATTGAGTCGCCCAATCCATATCCACTAACCTTAACGTCGTCGATGTTCCACCAGTTAAGGTTATAAGGATCTCCAGGTCCAAATACAAATGCAAGATAAAATACCTCGCCAGCGCCGACAGATGTTTCAATTGTTTCATGTGTTGCGCCCCAACCTGTTGGATTTACCCACTCTTTGATGGTAGTCCATTCAACTTTATCAGTAGAAATTTGTACCGATAATGTATAACCTCCACCGAAGTGACTTAGATAGTGGTCAAATTCTATTACAAGACCAAAATAGCCAGTTGCATCAATTGCACTAGTTGTCATTGCGCTTCTTTCTATGAAACCATAGGGTATCCAGTAGAAGTATATTTCTGGTCTACCAGAAGCTGATCCTGTTCGTGAGCTATAACAATATCGTCGCCAATTGTTTGTATCATATGTCCAACCAATTGGTGGCCACTCATAGTATGGATAACAGATATAGTTAAATTCTTCCAACCATATTTGCTCTAAATCACCAAGTTCATGAACGTTCATCTTTGCCTTGAAACAGGACTGATCAGTCTGACCTACATTCTTGATAGTACCGCATAATTCATATGGTCCAGGAGCTGGTTCATCTGGTGTTTCGACTTCAATTGCTGCTACATCGATTTCAAATGGGAAGTATAGAGTTACTGTATCACTAATACAGTCATTACCTGGATTTTGGTCTGTATCTACTTTAGCACATGCTAATACTTCATAGTCTACAAACACGTTGAAGGCTTGTCCCCATAGACATGGGCACCATTCTTCGTCAAATTCTACTTCCACGGTTTCTCCAACTGCTATATCTACTGTTTTTTCTGCATAGTACTCCTGGTCAAATTTCGAGATATCATCGATATGTAGATTATATGCACTTGGGTTTCCATCGCAGACTCCTTTGAATCCTACTCTAACAAATGGTAGGCCTGCAAAGGCAGCTAAGGAAACTTTGTGTTCTAGCCATCCTGTTGGACAACCTGGACAGCAGATTCTATAAAATGGTCCTGCAACAAACTGGAATATACCAGTACCCGGATCTACCCATACTTCTATGTAGTCTTCACTGCCGAGTTGGTCATGCCACATGTAAAAGCTCAAGTATGGATTGCATAATCCTGTAAAGTCTTCGGGTATTGCTTCAACGAGCATACAATTTCCGCCTGCTCCACCAGCTCCAGAGTTAAGCTCTGCCATAAAGTTGCCAGTGCGCGGGGATACAACTGCTGGGTTACCTGTGTCAAAGGGTACAAGATTCCATTGACAATCTAGGCAGCCAAGAGTCTCCCAGACAAAGCCGAGAGGTTCTTCGAAGCTGTTAGCATATAATGTATTGCGTATATCAATAGAAACAATTACATCTTCCTCATCATTTATTCCTACGTTTTCAGCCGATACTTTTACTGGTAGACAACCACAGAGTTCCATCTCGTCATATGGCTCAATTATTTCAACTATAGCGATATCGTGCTCTGGTTTCTGTGTCAATTGGAAAGCCATGTCAAATTCGACACCTAGAACTACAACGCCATCAGTCCAGTATGGGAAACCAAAGTAATCAGATCCCCAAACAGCCATATGCATGATAATATCGTAGTAATGGGCTCCCCAACCACATTGTGGGAATATATCAAGTTCTCCCCAAATGTCGATCCAGTATTTTTCGCCAGCGGCACATTCTACTTCGTCAATGTCTACTGTCATTTCCCAGTACTCCCCTGAAATATGTACTTTTGTTATATCATCCCAGTCGATAATGAATGGGCCTGCATAGAGATCACCTGGTGAGTTACCAGTTCCATCATCCTCGTAGATTTTTATTCCCCACGGAGATGGAGTTGTTACACCGTTCCAGAAACCGCCTACCCAAGATACACCATGGATTTTGGTATCTTGTGCGAACATAAAGTCATCAGCTTGATGGCTATCAAGACCATAGTTGGTATCTTCTTGTGATGCACATATTGTGTCGAAATCCATTCCATTGTCCCAGACTATTACGCCTCTGTAAGAACCTTCATAATAAAATGTTTTTTCTAGTGCTTGCATCATATCTGGTTCGTCAGGTTCAGGTCCGTAAATTCCTGCTGCATCTGCTGCGTTCAATGGTTCCATATTTTCTATATTTACATTCTCTTCATTTGTAACCGTTGTTGCTGGTGCAACACTACTAAAAATAAGGGTAGCGGCGATCAGCAACGTTGCAAAAGTCGTTGTTTTCACTAGCTTAGGTTTTTTTATAAGGTGGTTTTTTCCTATCTTTGGCATTATTCACCTCCCCATTCCCTATATAACATAGGGGTTTAAAAAACTTTTCAATGATTCAAATATATAAAAAATAAGATTAATAATTGAATAATTAGAAGAATTATATGAAAAAAATTTTAAAATTATAACCTTACAAGAGGAAAAATATATTAAATATTTTGGGTTTATAAAAAATCTCTATAATAGAATATTGTAAAATATATAATATATTATTTTTTGTTTTTTTTTTAAGAAAATTATAATTAATAGAATTATCTTACATTAACTTATAAAATTTTTTTTATATTAGTAGGAAATTTTGCTTTGGAAATCAAAACTAACCTTAAAAATATCTAAGAATTATATAAGTATAAAAACTATGGAAATATTAAGTAAAAATCAAAAATTGTAATTACCTAGATTAGATAAATATTATTTATATCTAGATAATTATTTCAAACTAAATAACTTGATTTTTAAATCTACATATATATTATATTTAATAATATAGGTTTATGTAATGTGCACTGAGAGGGGTAACATTAGTTGTATAAGTGTGATTTGTCGAAAAACATTAATGAATATCTATAATTATCCAAAAGAGGTAACATATACTCTCCTTAGAAAAATGTTACCTATGTTACTTGATATTACAGATTACAAATAACATACAAAAATTATGGAATTTTTAATTACAAGAATAATTAATTTTGTAAAAAGTAATAAATATTAATTAGTATATTATTTTTTATAAAATTTAGTAAAAATTATTAAAACATGTAAATGCATTACATGTTTTGGGGAGCGTAAAATTAATGAGAAAGAAAAATTACTTTTTAAGTATTTCATTAGCTGCACTTCTTATTCTTGCTATCTTTCCAAATATTCAATCAATATCTACAACATTAGAATATGAACTATCACAAGACATTTCATCTGAAAAAAACCAATTATTAGATTCAGGGTCAACAACATTTAAAATATATCATATAAAAGGTGATGGCAAAATTCAACTAACCAAACAAACGATTTCAAAGGATGAAAAAAATGCCTTGATAGAGGAATTGAAAATAACAAATACAGAAAATGTAAAATTACCTGATCAATATGAAAATAAATTTAATATATTAAAAAAATACAATCTTGTTCCAAATGATATAAAAATAGAGGACATAATTGACTTTAAAAAATTCCCTAGTGATTATGAAGTTGTATCAGGAGAAAATTTTAATGCAACAACTGCACCTATATTTTTCTTCGGTGGAGGATTAGGAGTAGGTTTAGGAATTCCCTTTTTTATAACTGCAGGTACTTTTCTTGTTGCGCTTTTAGGACTAGGAATTACTATTTGTTATGATATCCATGATAATATTCTATATCAGCTTCAGGCACTTTTGCTTCCAGTGATAGTAGGTTATCTTAATGGATTTGTTGGACTTTTGATGATCCCAGTTGTTCCAGGCTTTATTTATTCAAATTTCTTTGCAATAGGTGTAGTTGCTAAAACAAGTTGGATTCAAATATTGGGTTATTAAATTTATTAAAAAGAGTAATTAATAAATTGAAACTTTTATTTATCTACTTTATGTATGTTCATACAAATTTATAGTTAAAAAATTTATCAAGATTTTTAAATCACTTAAAAATGTGAGATATTAAATTATTTAAGGAGAAATATGGCCTGCTTTATAAATTATATTCTATAATAAAAAGATATCCAATCTGCTCTATACTAGTTTCTGCATTAATTTTATATATCATATGGATTTGGTTGCCATTAGGACTTGTTCACTCATGGAACGAAGCATATTACATACAAAGGATAAGTTATGTTGCAAGTGGAGGATCATATCTAGATGGTCCTTTTGATAATCCCCCATTTTTTGTTTACATTTTAACTGCCCTATCAAAAATCTTTGAAATTAGTATCATTTTGTTTAGATTAATTATAGTTTTATGCACATTAATTACTTCATATCTCATATATCAAATAGGTAGTATTATTGCAAATAAAAAAGTAGGAATTATCTCATCTGCACTTTTTGCCTTTTTTCCAATGACAATGACCTTTAGTAAAATTATACAAATAGATATTTTTGCAATTATGTTAATGGTAGCCTCGTTTTATTTTGCATTATTAGCAACAAATAAAAACAACAAATGGTTTTTTTTATCTGGAATTTTTTTAGGTTTGACTGTTTTTACGAAATTTCCAATGGTTTTGGTAATACTGCCAATTTTTTATATTATGTATTATAAAAAAGTTCACATCAAGTATTTCTTGTTACTAATTATAGAAACAATATGTATTTCATTACCATGGATAATACATGTTTTAACTGTTAAACCCTCATTTTTAATGTCATCATCTTCTTCATCAGCAAATTATTTTGGATTGGGTAGTATGCATACAGATGCACCAGCATATCAGTTATCAATGATTATGCTTGCGTTAATTGTTTTTATTTTTTTAATAATCATTTTTTTAAAATTTAAACCACAAACTATTGAAACTAAAACTTTAGCGCTATTTACCGTTATTTTTTCTGGTTTCTTTTTAGTTCTTCCAAACCATGAATATTATTTATTACCAGTATTTGTCCCATTATTTCTTTATTTAGGAATTAAATTTGAGAAAAAGGAAAAAAAATTAAAAAAAATCATAACCTTATTTTTTACAATATCCATTATTCTTCTTGTGATAAGGCCTATATATGAAGTTAATTGGGAAAAAGCCACAGATTTTGTAAAACAAAACTATTCAGAAAATGTTACTATTTATTCAACAAGCCCTATAGTCACTGGATATTATTTACAGAGGGATGTAAATTGGCTTCATCCAGATAAATTTTCTGATATATCAACAAATAACACCTTATTTTTATTTACATGTTATGATAAAATAAACCTTGAAGGATTAAAAATCCTTGAAGAAATTAACAGTAAATATAATTTATTAAAAAGTATTGAAGATAAAATTTTCATATATGGTTGTAAAGATCTTACCTGAGGAATTTAATGAACGTATCAGTTGTCATTCCAACATATAATGAATATAAAAATATTCCTATTCTTTTTGAAAAAATATTTAACGTTTTTAAAAAAAACAAGATAAATGGAGAAATAATTGTTGTAGATGATAATTCTGAAGATGGAACAAGCAAAGTTGTTAAAAATTATACGAAGAACCATGCTGTTCAATTAATTATTCGTAAAGATGAAAAAGGACTTGCATCGGCATGTTTAAAGGGCTTTGATTATTCTAATGGAGAAGTAATAATTGTAATGGATGCAGATTTACAGCATCCCCCTGAAAAGATCCCAGAATTAATAGAGGCAATAAATAATGGGGCAGATATTGCAATTGGTAGTAGATATATCAAAGGAGGTAGTCTAGGGGGATGGAGCGCAAGTAGAGAAATTATTTCAAAAAGTGCAGGTGTACTTGCCAATTTATTATTTGATAACATAAAAGATATCAAAGATAAAGAATCAGGTTTTTTTGCCTTTAAAAAAAAAGTAATTCAAGGAGTTAATTTAAATCCTATTGGATATAAGATACTATTAGAAATATTAATATTAGGTAAATACAAAGTAGTTAAAGAAGTTGGCTATATCTTTGGAAAAAGAACAAAAGGAGAAAGTAAACTAGGTTTTAATATAATTTTTTATTATGTATCACATCTTATAAGATTGCTGTGGGTTACGGGAAAAATTCAAAAACTATTGAAATTTTGTTTTGTTGGTTTTTTAGGAGTTTTTGTAAATATTGGTATTTTGTATTTTCTAACAACAATTGGCTTGCATTATTTAATATCTGGAGCAATTTCAATAGAGGCATCATTGCTTTTTAACTTTTTTTTAAATAGAGCATGGACCTTTAGCAAAGAAGCAAGATCTGTAAATCTAAAAATTGCATTAATAAAGGACCACACAACAAGATTTATTGGAATTTTAATAAATTATGCAGCTCTTTATATATTTACAGAGGTTTTTCATGTCTACTTTATTGTTTCAATGATAATAGGAATAATATTTTCTATGGTTTGGAATTTTTTGGGAAATATAAAATGGGTTTGGATTGATAAAAAGTAAAATTAAAATAATTTACTTGTATAAACAATTAGTTAATAAAGGACAAATGTATTCTACTTTTAAAAAAATTGAAGATGGGAAGTTAGATGGGATGCAAGAATTTGCATGTGTTAACCTACAATAGAGTTGTTTATGTTTTATACTTTTTTAAAAAAATTGTAAAAAAAATTAATTTTTTGAGGATTAACCTATGAGTAACGAGCTAGAAATTACCAACGATTTAAAAAATAATGTTTTACTATGCAAAAATACCAGCAATTCACAAAATTCCCTAAGTTTATATGAGTCAAATTTAACAAACAAAAAGGGAAATAATGAAATTCAAAAAATTTTTAACACATCCTTTGAAAATGGAGATAATCTTGAAATTGAAAATTTCAAAGAAAATTATCAAAAAATTTTTGAAAATTACTTTATCGGAATTACCATTGTTGATAAAGACGAGCGTATTATTTACTGGAATAAATTTACTGAAGAATTGTTAAAGATGGATGAAAATGACCTTTTTTTAAAAGAAGTTCGCACACTTTATCCTCCTGAAGAATGGAAAAAAATACGAGCAGAAAATATCAGGCAAAAAGGAATAAAAAATAAAATAGAAACAAAAATGTTAAGAAAAGATGGAACAGTTTTTGATTGTGAATTATCACTTTGTATTTTGAAAGGATCTGAAGGGAAAATATCTGGTTCAATCGGACTAATAAATGATTTATCAACCTTAAAAACAACAGAAAGAAAGTTAATCGAATCACAAGAAAAATATAGGACAATTTTTGAAAATTCTGCAGTTGCCATAATGTTAACTGATGAAAATGAGAAAATAATATCCTGGAATAAGTACACAGAGGAGATGCTTGGTTATAATAGAGATGATTTATATTTTAGATATGTTGAAACCTTATATCCATCAGAAGAATGGAAAAAAATACGTTCTGAAGATATTAGACGTAAAGGAATGCAACATCATCTAGAAACAAAGATGATTAAAAAAGATGGCTCTTTACTTGATGTAGACATCTCCATCAGCGTGTTAAAGAATCATAAAGGCGTAATTGTTGGTTCAATTGGAATTATAAAAGATATTTCTGATCAAAAAGAGATAGAAAAGCAACTTATTAAATCTGATAATAAATTTAGAGAAATCTTTGATGCCGCCAGTGATTTTTTATTATATATTGAAGATGAAATAATACTTGATATAAATCAAAACGCGTTAGATCTAGGAGGATTAAAAAGAGAAGAAATAATCGGAAAAAGGATTTCTGAATTAAAAGAACTTTTTTCAGAAACTGATATGAAAAATCATATAAACGCAATAAAACAGGCTAATATTAAATCAAAAATTAGGGATTATGAATGTGATTTAAAATCTAAAAATGGAAATATTTATAGATTTTTATTTACAGCAGATTGTATAAAAGAACAAGATGAAATAAAAGGAATTCTTATACGTGGAAAAGACATAACACAAAGACAGAGGGCTTGGGAGGAACTTGTAAAATTAGAAAAAAGATATAGAATTCTTGCAGAAACTTCAGCAGATGGAGTTATAACAATAGATACATTTGGTCGTTTAACCTATGTAAATCCATCCTTCCAAAATATGTGTGCTAGAAGAAAGAGTCAGATTTTAGCAACTCTTTTTAGAGATTATTTATCAGATGACTCTGTTTATTACTTCCAACAAGTTTTTATTGATGTGAGAAAAAAGGATGAAAAAATTGAAAATATTGAACTTGAATTGGTTCATGCAAATGGAAGCATAATACCAATTGAAGTTAATATTTCTCCCCTTAAAAAGGAAAAACAATTTGTTGGAGTTGTCTGTACCATTAGAGACATTACAGAACGAAGAAGAATAGAAGACGAGCTTAAGAAATCAGAACGTCTTAAAACAGAATTTATGAATATTGCCGCCCATGAACTTAAGTCACCAGTTACTCCAATTAAAGGATACCTTGATTTGATAATTTCAAGTAAAGATGCTAATGAACAAATAAAAAATTGGGCAAAGGTAAGTCTGAGAAATGCTGAACGGTTACTTGGACTTGTAAACGATATACTAGATGTTTCCAGGCTTGACACAGATACTATGAGATTTGAAATGGAAAAACTTAATCCTATTGAAATTCTAAATGAAATTGCTGAAGATATGAAACCTATAATTGAAGTTAAAAATATTAAATTTATAATAAATATTCCTAAAGTATTACCAAATTTGATGGGGGATAAACATCGCTTATCTCAAGTTTTAAAGAATTTACTGGTAAATGCAATAAAATTTACAGATAATGGTGCTATTACTCTAGAGGCAGTTAAAAAAGATAAATGTATTGAAATTATCGTAAGAGATACAGGTATTGGTATTTCAAAAGATGAGCTAAAAAAGATATTTAATAAGTTTTACCAAGCTTATACCGGAGATGATCGTAAAAATGAGGGAACAGGTCTTGGACTTTTTATCTGTAAACAAATTCTACATAAACATAATGGAATTCTTTGGGCCGAAAGTGAATTAGGTCGGGGAAGTTCGTTTCATATTGAACTACCATATTTACATAAAATGGTAGTAAATTTAAATAAATAAAACTATAATTACAAATAGGTAAAAAAAAAAAACCACTTATCATTGGTGGTGATAAAAATAATCAAGAAATGCCCTGAATGTCGTTCTAAGGCAGTAAAACTTTATCAAAACAAAAGCTTTGAAGGGAGAAGATCTTGGATACCAATAGCCTGGCATTGTACAAAATGTGGTTATACATATAATGTTGCAGCAGATACTCTAATGTATAGGATGGGAAATGAGCCTTACGAAAAATCTTATAATAAGAAATGCCCTAAATGCTCCCTAAGGTTGGTAAGACTCTATAGACATATAAATCCTAAACACGGTAAACAAAAATGGGTTTCAAAGGGATGGTATTGCACCCGATGTAAATATATCTGGATGGACAAAAAAACAGAATTAAAAGATAATTAAACTTTTTTAAGGTTTTTCAGATATATTTTCGTTTTGTTTTTCTCTTTTATTTAAATAATCAATACCTATTTCTGTAAGCTCAATAACATTAAAAGAAGTATATTGAAGTAATTCGCTTTGTAACAGTTTTTTTACAATACTATCAAACTCGTTTTTATCAATGTGTAGTAGGTTTATTGCAGATTCAACATCCATATCTCTAGAATGAAGCATATATAAGAATTCTAATTCTTTATTTGAAAGTTCAATTTGTTTTTCAATTTCTTCAGGAATATCGCTAAGATCTTCTGATAAAGATTTTACATAATTTTCAATAATGGCATCAAGATGCAGATTATCTAAAACTTCACCTTCTTTATTGTATAGGATACATGTTTTTTTATTTGTATCATATTCCCAGGAAGCTACATTCTTCCATGTGTAACCTAGTAAACTAACATCTGAAGTTTTATCACGACCTGTTTTTGCCTTTCTTCGTTCTCTACTTCTATAAAGATAATGTTGCTCTATTTGAAGTGAAATTAAATCTACCCCATAGTTTTGAAGTTCTGTAATCAGTTCTTCACCGGCACGTCTTTTTATTTCAGCAATAAAAAATAAACCTGATTTCCCAATAATATCCATATATACAACTCTAATAATTGATTCAATTGCCTTTCCAACCTGTTCAGGTTTAATTGTTTCAATTTCAGAACTTATTTGAACTGCTTCATTTTCGCTTATTTCACCAGACTCGATAATATAAACATATTTTAAAAAATCATATTTTTGTTCAAGCGTTTTAATAATAGAACCAATAACCTTTGCTGCAAATCCCTGAGTTGTTCTTCTACCTGCAACATGATAAAGTGAACGAATAATTGATCCTAAGACATAAGCATTTGTGTTATTTTTTCCCATCTTCCTTTTCGGTATGTATATTTTATTTAATATTATTTTTCAAATTTATAACAATTTTTTATTTAAAAATTTTGCTAACCTAAATTTCCTAAATAATTATATATAAGAATTTGTTTAGGGCAAGCTATAACAGTAGGATATATAACTATGAAACGTAGTTCTAGAGTTTGGAAAAAAAGACATAAGATGCGGTGGAAATGGCGGAAAAAAAGAATGAGACGTGAAAAAAAAAGTAGAAAGAAGTAGAATAAAAAACTGGGGGTATGGTGTAACCCGGCATCATTGTGGGCTCCAGTTAGGAATGATTAAAAGAGGGTCATCTGATCTATGATGAATAACTGGAGCGATGACCTAAGAAGAGACCCGCCGATCTGGGTTCAAA
>CAYFVP010000032.1:0-8253 GCA_964346655.1 uncultured Thermoplasmatales archaeon | reverse complement strand
CTTGAATGAAAGATATCATTACAACAAGCAATAGTATAGAGATGCCTATTATAATGAAACCGGTTTGTTTTGAATTCATAATATACAACTTGTAGTTTTCTAATCTTTTATTTATATAAATTTTTTATTATGGTAGACAATCTTGATAAGATGAACAAAAATAACTTATTTATGTATCTTCGATAACTTTGAAGTTCGAATCCCATCGGGCCCAGCATAAGTTCCAAACCTTTTTGTATACGAATCCTTTCAAACAACCTGGATCTCTGTTTCAATATCTAGAACCTTTTTTGCAATCGAGGCGAAGTCCATTTTCTGTAACCTAATACTTTTAGCCGGCAACACTGTTATTTCTGGATAATAAACAAGATATTCCATTTTATGTAGGAGCTCAAGAAGTTCATGAAGTTTAGCATCTTTCTCAGCGTAAAAATCGTTGAATATGCCAAGCATTATTACTTGGTTCCGCACATCAACCCTGATGAATTCATTTATTATATCCGAGATTTTTCTTTTACTTTCTTCTATAGTATCGCTGTCTTTGTCCTGATTGAATCTTGCATGCAGAAGAAGTAGTGGCTGATTCAATTTTTTTACATTTGGTATTAAAGACCTCTTAACAAAACCTTCTTTTATCAATTTTTTCTTGGTTTTTGTCAGTGTAGGAACGGAGATTTTCAAAAGAGTGGAAAGCTTTCTACTTTTCATGCTTGGATATTTCACGAGGGCGTATAGGATTTTTTTCTCCTTGTTTGAAAGCTGATTCAGGTTTTTGCTGGGGAACGAAAATTCTCCATTTGACTGGTAATCCAATTCAAATACGTCCCTTATACCCTTTGAAAAATCCATAAATTTGTAGGTCTTGGATAATTCAAGAGGAAAAATATACACCCGTTTTTGATTGTTTGAATCGAAGGCATTCCCAAAAGAAGGCTCAAACGTCTGGGTATCGATGAAGTTCTTGAAAAACGCTATGCTGACGAAATTCTCGTTGGTCGAGAACATCAATACTACCTCTGGTATTTTGAACTCGCTTTTCATGACCTTGAATTTCCTTGCAAATTCGGAATATGAGGTCCTACCGTAAGAAATACCTATCAATTGGCAACCTATTCCCAAAAAGTTGGGGATATACACTGTAGATATCCATTTCTTTTTCAAGAGCTTGTTCTTTATCACCGTTATGGTCGATCTTTTAATGCCTGTTTTTTTCGAGAGTTCAATATCATTTTTGTCTGGCCATTTTACAAGGCTGTAAAAAACTCTTTTTTCATTTTCGGTTAATTTCACTTTCTGCTTTTGTAGCCTGCTTACTTTTATTTCAAGCCTCTTTGCATATTCTTCTATTTTTTTCTTCATTTTTTCTAGTTCTTTTGTCCTTTCCTGAACTCGATCTTCTAGCTCATTGTGAGCCTTTCGTAACGCCTCCTCCGCTTTTTTGCGTTCGGTGATGTTACGAGAAATGTTCAGCACAGTTTTGACGGAGCCATCTTCAGAAAATTCAGGAGAAACTCGATTAGAATAGTATTTTATTCCGCTTGGTGTGGGGTACTTGGTCTCAATTGTTATTTCCTGCCCTGTTTCAAAAACTGATTTAATTGCTTTTCGCCATTTAGTGACTAAGTTTTCAGGTGTGCCTAACTCTCGATTAGTTTTTCCAATGATAGCTTTAGGTGGCATCCCAGCTTCCCGTTCGACTGCAGGGTTGATATAAACGTGACGAAATTTTTTATCAAATCGAGAAATAACATCAGGCGCATTTTCGACCAGTGCCTTAAACTCTTGCTCCCGTTGGCGCAACTTCACCTCCATCTTCTTCCACTCGGTGATGTCACGGTTCACGCTCACATAGCCAGTGAATTGGCCTTTTCTGTCCTTTAGTGCAATAGCCTTTCCATAGACGTAGACTGGCTTGCCGTCCTTGCGGCACTGAATCATTTCGCCACTAAATTGTCCTGTTTTAATTAATTGCTGGATGACCTTGGAACGATCAGTACCAATAAACTCTGTGTGTAGTACATCTTCCCAAATGCGACCGAAAACTTCCTCGGCCTTCCACCCGTACGTCCTCTCTGCTGCTGGGTTCCAGAAATTAAAAACAAAATTCTTATCTGAAGCAATAATCGCATCATCCACGTTGGCAATTAGTTGGGCCTGATATTGTAACCGCTCATCTGCCTTCTTGCGATCCTTCTGGAATTTCTTTCTTTCAATTATTTCATCTTTTATTCTCCTATAAATCCCTTTAGGTATTTTCCCCTCCATTCTGGCAATAAACTCAAAACATGGAATAAAGAAGGGATTATCACATACAGACTGGTGAATAATCACTTTCGGATGTGTATGAATTACATCCAGCAAAATTTCCGCATTAAATTTTTTCTCATTGTACTGACAGATTCCAATACACTTACTTTTTGGATAGAAATTGTTTAACTTTGCCTCATACTCTATGAGCCTTTCCACTCCTGGTAGTTTTGTAAAACTCCAGCTCATCTCTCCTGTAGCTCTTAAGCCATTATATCCTTCTTTAAGTGCCAACCTTTCAGTTTGTCTTAAAACTTTTATCATCCTATCTGGGTCAAAATAACCATTTTTGAGATACGCCTGCCTTTTTGTTAGAAATACAAATTGTTTTGATTTGATGTGTTTTTCAATATCTATGTTTGCTTTTTTAAAAGCTTCTATAATCTCATTCTTTGTTCTCTCATCAACAATATAAACACATTTTTCATTATTTTCTAACCCAATGATCATGAATGGAATTACTACAGAAAGCTGTTCTTTTTTATTTCTATAAATGCCACAAAGATGCTCGCCCAACTTCAGTTTTTTAAACTCGTTTTTTAAACTTTGTAGTTGCTCATTGGATTTTTCTTTGTTACTTATAATACCCCCTCCACTTTAATAAAAAACATATTATAGTCAAAAATAATAATTGTTTTTAGTATTTCTAGTTTAAATTATTATTGTATGACAATTTTATTGATCAAAAAATATCAATTGTTAAAATTAAAAAATACAGCATAAAATGTTTTATTTTTGATACATTATTAATTCAATAAATTCAATATTTTTGACAAAAAAATAAAAATTATGATATTAATGATATATTAATGATATTATTTTTATCAAAACTATGAAGTTTATTTAGTTTAGAATTGTTCATATTCTGGGGGTGTGATTTTGGCAGAAGATTTTATTTGCATAATATGTAATGAACACATCGACAATTTTTTCTGCATAAAGTGTTTATCAGAGAATATCATGAAATGGCTTCCACCAGCAGTTTCATCAGAATTCTCAAAATTTCATAAGATATTCTATTCCAGTTTTTACAATACACTACCGAGAGGAATGAGCGAATTCAAGTGCAAGACTTGTAACTCTCCAGGCGAGTATCCAGTATGTCGATATTGTTATATTAAGGAGGTTATCAGCTGGCTCGAGGTAAATAACTCCAGGATATCAAAAAAATTAACAAAGATGTTTTCTATCCATCCCATTGGAAATGGGTTTGAAAGGCTTAGAGAGAAGGAAGAAACAGCATGCATCCCAAATGGCAATCATCCAAAAACTGATGGTATATGCGAGATCTGTGGATTATTTTCAGAAGAATTGGTGAATTTTAAAGGAAAGTTTTTGTGCAAGGAGTGTGTTCATTATGGACAAAATTTGGAGAATCTTTTAATGAGGTGATAATTATGCGTTGTATAAAATGCCGTTCACCAAGAATAATAAGATTTCTTGATGGATTTGGAAAGTGGAGAATTTTTTGTAAGAGTTGTCAAGAAAGCATAACTCTTATGGAATTCTATGAAGTAAAGATCGTGGAAAAAAATAATTTTGAGGGGGTGATGAAATGAATGCTTGGTGGCTTTTGTGGCCAACACTGTCTGGAACGATACTGATTATCTTTATAGTTATGATTGTTTTTTATTGGTTGAACAAAACTCAAAAAGAGTTAGAATGGATGGATAATGGGAGGTGAAATACAATGAAAAATATTGTAGAAACAGCCGTAAATGCTGGTTCTTTTAAGACATTAGTTACTGCAGTTAAAAAGGCAGGTCTTGTTGAGACATTGAGTGGTAGAGGTCCATTCACAGTTTTTGCTCCAAACGACAGGGCATTCCGCAAGTTACCAAAGAGAACAATTGATAGTTTGTTAAGGAATAAGAGGAAGTTAACTTCGGTCCTTGCATACCATGTACTTCTAGGAAAAGTGATGTCATCAGATGTAATGGGGCTCAAAACAGCAAAGACATTGCAGGGCGGAAAACTTTCATTCGATACTTCCAGGGGAGTTAAAGTAAACAATGCCAATATCGTAAACGCAGATATTGTTACGAGCAATGGAGTAATCCATGTAATCGATTCAGTACTAATACCTCAATAAATCTTTTAAAAGGCCGGTTTTTTTGACCTTTTTTTAAAAAAAAGGAGGTGAAGAATATGTGTAAGACATGCGCCGCGCATAACCCTAAGAAGAAAAGGGAGAAAAAGAAATGATTTTGAGATCTAAAAGGCCGACGAAGGCGATGGATTATGTTTGGGAGTGAATTATTTACACTGTTAACTCTAGCATTAGTGTTTGGAATAGAACATTCATTTGAAGGTGATCATGTCGTAGCAGTATCGACTATAGTGAGTAAAAACAAGAGCATCAGGAGATCCTCTACACTCGGAGCATTATGGGGTATTGGTCATACTATCACTTTGCTCCTGGTAGGACTAGTTATTCTTAATTTCAGGTTAGTTATACCTCAAAATATTGCGTTAATACTAGAATTGTTTGTAGGGATTATGTTAGTTACACTTGGTTTATTTTTTATAAAAAGAATCATCTCGAGAAAAATTCACCTACATCAACACAGCCATATCAAAAAATCTCACTTCCATTTTCATTCACACAAGTCGACGAATAATCATAAACACGAGCACCAATCTTTGATTACAGGGATGATTCAGGGGTTGGCTGGTAGCGCAGCTTTGATGCTCTTAGTCCTAACAACAGTTAATGAGATCTCTTTGGGTGTTTTATATTTATTGATATTCGGTTTAGGCACCATACTTGGTATGTTTTTAGTCGGTCTCTTAGTGGGTTTACCTGTTGTGTTTACGAAGAGCCGTTTTGAAAATGGAGGAAGGATAATAGAATTTATTACTAGTTCAATCAGTGTGTTGTTTGGTATCTCAATAATTTTTGAAATACTTCTTAATCTCATCTGATAGGCGAAAACGCATGCTGAAAAATCTTCCTAGGTGATAAATTGATAAAACCAATCGTACTAGCTAGTGCATGTCTAGAGTTTGAAAAAGTTAGATACAACGGACAGTCTATCCCATCGAAGATTGTAAGGGATTTGACACCATTCGTGGAATTCATTAAGGTCTGTCCTGAATATGAAATGGGTTTAGGCGTACCAAGAGAACCTATACGAATTGTTAAGATAGGAAATAGCTACAGACTAATACAACATAAAACAAACAAAGATGTTACGGATGATATGAACAATTTCTCACGAAAATTCATAGACGAATTAAAAGAGGTTGACGGATTCATATTCAAATCAAAATCACCTACTATGGGTCTCGCTAACATCAAAGTTTATTCTGGGATGAAAGGTTCTCCGGTGGTTGATAGATGCGGGGGGTTTTTTGCAAGCAGGATTGCAGAAAGATATAAAGGATATCCTATCGAAGAGGATGATCGATTAAAAAATAATAGGATAAGAAAACATTTTCTTACAAAATTATTTTTATTCGCTCGTTATAGACACGCTGTAAAATTGAATAAATTAGAGAAATTTCATGAAAATAATAAATTGTTATTCAGATTCTTTAATTCAGAACTATCAAAAAAATTAGAAATCAAGAAAAAAGATTATTTCGAAATAATGAAGCAGATCATGTCAAAACCGCCATCCAGTGAAGAAATTCACATTTTTTTTAAGAACCTAATTGGAAATAAAGAAAAGGTCCTAGAAAAATACAAAAAAAATAAAGTCAGTTTTGAGACTTTAAAAGAAGTTTCCAAAGTATTGATAGAAAATAGGAAATTACTTGAACAAACATTCTTTAATCCATATCCCGAAGAACTCATTTTTAATGTTGATGAAGATAGAGATAAGAATTATTGGAGGTGATAAAATATGAAAAAATTACTGATTTTGACGGTTCTTTTACTCTCTATACAGATTGTTGTTGCACACATACCTGAAATGGTTATTGGGGATAGAAATTATACCGTAGAACCGATCGTTGTAAAAGAACCTGAGATAAGTTATGCCTATTATGGAAAACTCCAAGGCTCACCTCAAACCTACAAAATAGAATCGGAAAAGCCTTTTCATTTGTATGTAAGTTTATTGGTTCCTTATGTTGGACAGGAGGAAACATCAGATGTTGAGTTCCACATAATGAAGGATGGAAAAAAAATAGTGATGATGCATGATTATCAGAATTGGACTAAATGGTATGAAGAATATGGGAGAGATTGGTATCTACAGGGACCAACCTATGAAGCCGATGTTGAGGCTGGAACTTATTTCGTTGAGGTGCATAGCGACACTAATTCAGAAGATTACTCATTAGCTATAGGAAATATAGAACGCTTCGGGCCCTTAGAAATATTAAAGACTGTTTTTGTCCTCCCAGTAATGAAAGCCATTTTCTGGAATAGTTATTTGATGCTCATAGTCTACATAATAATACTGGCAGTGATAATTACTATAATTTATATTAAAATTAAAAAACGGGTTAGAAAAAAATCTATCTGATTTTGGTCATTTCCCTTTCTTAATAACTTCCTTTATCATCGCTTTTGGCGGATAAGGATATTGCTTACCTTTAAAGAAATAGATTCTACACCCACATCTGCATTCTTGTTTTACAAATTCAGTTGTTTCTTTTGTAGATTCTGCAAGCTCTTCACATGACAAGCATTGGCCTTTGCTAACTTCTTCCTGTATATCTTTTCCATCTATCCTGACAGTGGGCGAACCAACAAAATTATGTTTCTTTGCCTTTTCATCTGAATCTATTAAAATCTCTTCTACTTCAGCTTTTACTTTCAGTTCTTCTAAACTTTCTTTGATTAATTTTTTAGTTTTAACACACCATGGACAATCCATGATATAAAAAAGTTCTATTTTCATGAAACATTTAGCTATTTCCAAGAACAAAAATCTATCTCAACCTGAAATATACGAAATATATGCGTTATAACATATATATTGGGCCCGATGGGACCCACATACAAATGGGTTCGGGTCCCTTTAACGAGTTATCTGATTCTGGTTGTTTTTCGAGTGGCGAAAGTTTTAAATACTAAAAACAAAAGCTAATAGGTATGAGAATTAAGAGTGATTGTCTTTGGCTCTAGAACTAACTTTTTCTTAAACAAATCTATAAATCACGATTGTCGGTGGCACCGTTAAAATTGGTATTTTAGGTGGAATTGGTCCAGAAGCTACAGGAGTATTTTACAATAAGTTAATCAAAAGATTACAAGAAAAAAGGTTGATTAAAAGTAACAGAGATTATCCCCAAATATTTATCAATAGCATACCAGCTCCAGAACTCATTTATGCCAGTATTTCCAATAAAGATTTGAAACCATACATTGACGGTTTGAAAGAATTAGATAAATTTGGTGTAGATTTTATCGTTATGGTTTGCAACACAATTTATTTGTTTTATGAAGAATTGCAAAAGGGGATCAAAACACCAATATTGGATTTGAGAAAAGAATTAAGGAAAGAATTAGTCAAAAATAAAATAAAAACTGTGACGATATTAGGAACACCTAGCACAATTAACAAAGGTTTATACAATTTCAAAAGAATAAAATATCTTAATCCTTCTACCGAAGAGATGAAACAATTAACTGATGCAATTTTCAATTTCAACAAAGGAGTTAAAAGAAATAAACAAATTGGGATAGTTAAGAAAATTTGTCAAAAGTATTTACAAAAAGGTTCAGAAATTGTAGTTTTAGGGTGTACGGAATTTGCAGTAATGCTAAACAATGAAAATTTGCCAACAATCGACACAATTGATGTTTTGGTTGAATCAACAGTTGATAATATTTGCCGAGTTCTATAACAAAAATCTATCTGATTCTGGCTAATTTAAACAATCAGAATTTCAGAATGACTCTCTCTTTAAAAGTAGAGCATTGCTAACCACGATTATTGAACTGGCAGCCATTATGAGTGCAGCCCATTCAGGTCTTAGGGTTATGCCGAG
>CAYFVP010000031.1:0-2422 GCA_964346655.1 uncultured Thermoplasmatales archaeon | reverse complement strand
GTTCCATCAGGATTCATCGCAAGTAAATATCCATCCCATGTTCCAAAATATATAATCCCAAATTTGTCAATAGCAGGAGATGTGCTAATATATTCTGTTAGATATTCATATCTCCAGTTGATAATTCCATCAGGTTTAAAACTATATATATAAGCATTAGTAAAACCTTTGTATGCTGCAACATAAATGGTTCCATCTTCTGCAATTGCTGGAGAAGAAATCACATTGCTTCCTAATTCCATTTTCCATTTTAAAGTACCATTGGGATTTAAAGCATAAAAATTTCCTACAACGTTACCGAAATAAATAGTGCCATCTTTACCAATTGTTGCTCCTTTGCCACCGCACCAGTTCTTTGTATTGTATCTCCATTTCAATGTTCCATTGTTTTTATAAATAGCATAGAAATAACCATCATGAGAACCGCAATAAACAGTGTCATCATCAAGAGCAGGAGAGGAATATATCAAGTTGCCTGTTTTATAACCCCATTTCTTAGTACCATTTGGATAAATAGCGCAGATATTCTTTCCATCGGTTGATGCTATATATATGATTCCATCATTATCAATAACTGGGGAAGAATAAATAGAACCATCACCTGGAGGAAGGCTCCATTTTTTAGTACCATTTGGATTAATAGCATAAAGGTTTCCATCATTTGAACCTATAAATATTGTGCCATCTGCAGCAATAGCAGGAGATGATTGTATCCCACCTCCTGTTTTAAAACGCCATTTTTGGGTACCATTTAGATTAATTGCATAGAAATAGCGATCATATGAGCCAATATATATAGTTCCGTTTTTGTCAATCGCTGGTGAAGAATATACCAGAGAACCAATAGTTGTTTCCCATTTTTCCTTCCACCAAGTCCCAGACTTACCATAAGAACTACGACCAATATGACGAGCATCATGACTGAACATCGGCCATGCACTATCCATCAAACCACCATCGCTTATTGTTGATTCTATTCCAATTGGTGTTTTTACATTAATTCCAAAACTAATTGGAGCCACTGCTGACAAGATGAATAAAGATATGATTCCAAATGTGAGAAGTCTTTTACTCAAACTGTTACCTCCTCCAATAAAATAAATCAAATAAGAGTATATAAAACTTTTAGATGGGATTAAATCCTAAATTCCAAAGGGGATATGGTTTCTTTTATTTGAGATTTTATAATTATAGTGATGGATAAGATTCCCATTCCCAACAATAAAATACGGCACCAATCAAAAGTATGGGTATTACTATAGGTAGAAACATTGTTCCTCCCGTAGTATATAATAACAACCATATATAAAATTCTATTGAGTATATTTCACTTGAGGTCCACTGTTCATAAAAGAAACCAATTATTCCATCTATAGTAGCTATAATAGTCCATAATATATCACAAATAAATGGAAAAGGTGGGTCATCTGCTAATTCTTCTTTAAGAGTTATAATCTCATTTGATAATTCCTCACTTATCTCCCTTAATTCAGGATTATATCTTGACAACACCAACAACAACCTACTATAGACTTCCAACCTGTTTAACTGCCTCTCCAATCTAACAAGATGTCTACTATCAACTTCTTTACAATTACAATCCTCAACACTCTGTTGATTAACAACAGGTGATTCAGTATCAATCGATATAGCAGAAGATACACTAACACCAACTAGAAGCAAGATTATGCTTACAGCAAGGGTTTTCTTACATATGTTTTTCATATTTCTACCTCTATATTCCAAATTTCAGGTGAAAAAGGTTCCAAACCACAGTATAGTACCCCAATAATAACCATAGATAAATATAACGAAAAGAAAGGAGTAAAAACTACTATCAGTATATTACGAATAATTGGGTTATCTTCAAATTCCTGTATATAATGTACAAACCCACCCACTATTAGAATCATAATTGGAGCAATTGCTTTTAAAATATTACAAATAATTCTATCATCATTTGTTTCTCTCAATGTTGAAATCCTATTAGATAATTCCTCACTTATCTCCTTTAATTCAGGATTATGCTTTGACAATATCAACAACAACTTTGAATAGACTTCCAACCTGTTTAACTGCCTCTCCAATATAACAAGATGTCTATTATCAATATCTTTACAATTACAATCCTCTTCACTCTGTTGAATAACTACAGGTGATTTAGTATCTAATGGTTCAACTTCAGGATTTCCTATTGAATCATCATTTAAATATGTGTTTACTGTATGTTTGCTTTTTGTCATTATCACTGGATAGGTTCCCTTTGGTCCTATTAGACCATGTATATCTTTAGCATAGGCATCGAGTTCAAAATCACCATAAATATTATAGGTATGTCTCCGTGTTATTACTTCACCAGAAGGATAAAAGTCTGTCCAATTTTCATATGTTCCATCATCCCAATCAATTTGATAGGAAACAT
>CAYFVP010000030.1:0-7360 GCA_964346655.1 uncultured Thermoplasmatales archaeon | reverse complement strand
AAGGTTAAATCAAAACCTAGAACTTCCTGAATCAATGGAGAAAGAACTAGTATCGGAATAGTGACAATCAGTGAAATAATAAATCGTTGTTTGAAATCCTCCATCATCATTTTATGATGGGCGGTGTGGTCATGATGATTTTTATGATTATTACCCATATGGATTTGTTGATCTTTTTTATGATCGTGTTGTTTATGGATATCTTTATTTTTTGACATCTCTTTTTCCCTTTATTTGATTATAATAAAACATTTCCAATATGAATATGTTGCAATCCATGTTGTTTCCCTATTTCTTCTGCCATTTTTAGTGTTTTAATTGGTGTTGGTTCCGCTTCGGTGAACTGATAATCAGGATGAAATCTGGAGATATGCCAAGGGATATCTTTTCCTATTTGTGCTATGAATTTTGCAATGTCATTTAGTTCTTGTTTTGAATCATTTTGTTCTGGTACAATAAGTGTTGTTATTTCTATCCAGATGTTTTTTTCTTTCATAGTTTTAATTGTCTCTAACACTGGTTTAAGACGTGCACCGCAAATTTTTTTATAATACTCATCACGGAAGCTTTTTAGATCAATGTTTGCTGCATCAAGATAGGGGGCAATGGTTTCTATTGCTTCCTTGGTCATATATCCATTGGTTACAAAGATATTGCTAAGGTTTTGTTTTTTAGCGAGTTTAGCCGTATCATATGCATATTCAAAAAAGATAGTCGGCTCAGTATAGGTATAGGCTATGCTTTGGCAATTATTCTGTTTCGCAGCTTTAACGATCTCCTCTGGAGACATTTCAAGACCATTGTATAAAAAATTTTGATGAGTTTTGTATTGTGATATCTGCCAGTTTTGACAAAAACCACACCGAAAATTACATCCAGGTGTTGCAATAGAGTAGGATTTTGTTCCTGGTAAAAAATGGTATAATGGTTTTTTTTCAATTGGATCGATATGAAATGCAATTACCTTTCCGTAAACATAGGTGTATAATTTACTCTTTATATTCTGTCTAACACCGCATATTCCAAATTTTGATTCTGCTATTTTACAGTGGTGTGAACAGAGATGACAATGTACTTTTCCGTTTTTATCCTGTTTATAGAGCATTGCATGTTTTTTTATAGACACCACCTTTATTTTCTTGTTGTTCTACGATTTGTAAATATTTTTCATGTATCGTTTTTTTATCAAAATTATAGAACTCTTGTAGCATTTTTTGTTGTTCTTCTTCTGTAAAATAATCCTTACAAGGGTAGAAGAATTCTTTATCCTCTGTTTCAATTTGGACTGGATACAGTTTTACTAGTTTTTCTAGATTTGTTATTATTTCTTTTATTGAACTGGTTTTCATCTGAATATAATTATTGTTTTGATTTGAAAGATCTGTTACTATTTTTCTTGCATATTGATGATCTTGTTCTAATCGTTTCATAATGCTTTTTAGATCGCTGGAGATTTTTTCCTTTTTAAGATCTCTGAAAAGTATGTTTTCTTCTTTCCCATGGTGTGTTCTATCAGCATATGTTCTAAAAAAATCAACACTTGTTTGAATAAAATCAGGGTTAATTTTGTTGGTTTTTTTACTATTGTTTAATTCTTTATCAATAAGTTTGACTAGTCTTTCTATTAATCTGTGTTCTCTCATTAAGAGCCCTATTGGTTTCATGTGCTGTCTCCTGTATCATTATAAATATATGTTTTTGGAGGAAAGAGGAAGAAACTTGCATATCCTATGTCTTCATCTTGGAATTTAGAATCCCGATTCTTTTTTGAAATCCTACGATATCTTTTAACCTCCAAAGTAATTAATTACAGACTTATCATGAAAAATTGTTTATATAAGAATAACTCAAAATTAATTCGAAAATAAATTGAAAATAACTAAAAAATGTTTTTAATTAGTTAGAGGTTTTCTCAATAACTGCAACAGAGTTATTTCATCCTCTGTTAGATATTGTGCTCTTATTTTATTTTCTCTTTCAAATAACATTTTTTATCACTTTTTATTTTGTTTAATTTCTAATGAGTTGATAAGGTTGACTTAAAAATAGGTAAAAAACACATTAAGGATAATTTCAAAATGTATTATGGATTTTTTTTATACTGATGTATTATAGAGTTGGTTTCTTTATCATTAAAACATGGTAGAAATGAAGTTTTCGTCCTGTTTTTTCAATAGTTGGAATATTTTTTATCGGACCAATATTGAAATATTTTGAAAAGTTGTTAAGTATTTCTTCTTTCGATACATTTTTTTCCCAAGGTGGATTATGATCACTAAAACAGATGAGATAATATTTTCCTTCTTTTTTGAGTGAATTGGCTATAATATTGGCAAATTTAGGTTTATGTTTTTTAGGTATATGATGATAGCAGCCTCGATCGAAAATAAAATCAAAAGTGTTTGTTGGCAGATTGAATTTTAAGATATCTCCCGAAAAGAACTGGCATTGTTTTGTTACCCCTGATTTTTCTGCTCGTTGTTGTGCAATTTTTGTTGCTGTCTCTGATACATCAATAGCGGTTACTTCAAATCCTTTTTTTGCAAGATATATTGTATTTGATCCTGCGCCGCTACACACGTCAAGAGCAACGCCGATTTTGACTTTGTTTTTCTCTATTAGGTCAATTAATGCTTTATCTGGTTTGTCTTCATGCCAAGGAATTTCTTCAAGGGAGTATTTTCTATAGATGTCATCCCATTCTTCGTCTTCATCTATCAGAGTAACACCTGTATTTAACAAAAATATTAATCTATTATTAAGCATTCCTATTAACCGAGGTTTGATTTATAATATATGCTTTAAAAGGGAGGACGTCACATCATAAAGATATAAAATTATAATCTGTGAGGAAAAAGTATGATAGAATCATTTTATGAAAGTGTTTTAGCGCAAATCAATGAAACTGCTGAGATTATTGGCTTAGATCCTGGTATTCTCAAGATGATTAGGCAACCTGAGAGGGAGCTTACAGTTGCTATTCCGATTGAAAGGGACAAAGGAGGTATTGAAGTGTTTACTGGTTTTAGAGTGCAACATTCTAGTGCCCGTGGTCCTTGCAAAGGTGGTATTCGATATCATCCTAGTACTAATCTTGATGAAGTGAAAGCTCTTGCTACGTTGATGTCTTTGAAATGTGCTGTTTCTAATGTTCCTTATGGCGGTGCAAAAGGTGGTATTCAGTGCGATCCGTCTGTTTTGTCTGCTAAAGAACTTATGCATCTTACTAAACGTTATGCTTCAATGATTCTACCTATTATTGGTCCACGTCGTGATATCTCTGCTCCTGATGTTAATACAAATGAGATGACTATGGGATGGATTATGGATGCGGTTAGTATGCATGAAGGAGAAACAATACTTGATATTGTCACTGGGAAACCTATAGAACTGGGTGGATCTCTTGGTAGAAAAGAAGCAACTGGTCGAGGTGTGATGATTAACACTGTTGAAATATTAAGGAGATTTAAGAAAAATTCTAAGAATGTTAGTATTGCGGTTCAAGGTTTTGGAAATGTTGGTTCTGTTGCATCAAAATTATTAGCAGAGCAGGGTTGTAAAATTGTTGCTGTTAGTGATGTTTCTGGTGGAATATATAACAGTAGAGGTTTAGATATACCAAAGCTTATCGAATATGCATATTCAGAGAATAGAATACAACTGTTGAAAGATTATGATTTAAAGAAAAATGATGAGTTTATTTCAAATGAAAAACTGTTAGAGTTGGATATTGATGTGTTAATCCCAGCGGCACTTGAAAATCAGATTCATAGTAATAATGCTGATAAAATAAATGCTGATCTTATTGTAGAAGGAGCAAATGGACCTATTACTAAAAAAGCTGATAAGATATTAGATGAAAATAAGGTAATAGTTGTTCCTGATATACTTGCAAATAGCGGAGGCGTTATTGTATCTTATTTTGAATGGGTGCAAGGTATACAATCATTTTTCTGGGATTTAAAAGAGATAAATGAAAATCTTAAAAAAATTATGCTGAAAAGTTTTAACGAAGTATGGGATACTTATAAAAAAGAAAAAATTAGATTACGTTGCGCAGCATTTAATATTTCACTTAAAAAAATCGCCCGAGCCGTTGAACTAAGAGGTATATTTCCATAGAATATTTAGTTTCAAATTGATTTTACAAGTAGGAGAAATTGTAATGGATGATTCATTAAAAAATTGGGAGCTTCCTATTGATGCAAAGAAGATTTTACGTGAGCGTTTTAAACAGTTGAAAGAAAAAGTAGTTCTTGAGATATTTACAAAGGATGGTGTGAATGACCAGTTTAATACGTTGGTTACGCTTTTTGCTAAAGAACTTTCGAAGCTTTCTGATAAAATTATTGTGAATTTTCATAAGGTTGGCGATGAATTTTCTAAGAAGTATGCTGTGACTCGTTCTCCTACTGTGTTGTTTAACCATGAGGATTATAGTATCCGGTATACTGGTGCTCCTTTTGGTGAAGAGAGTCGTTCTTTTATTGATACTATTATTATGTTGTCTCAGCGTAAGAGTTTTCTTTCTAAAGAATCAAAAGAGATGCTTTCTCAATTAAAAGAGCCTAGGGATGTTAAGGTTTTTGTAACTCTTAGTTGTCCGTATTGTCCTGGTCAGGTGTTGAATGCTTTTAAAGCAGCGATTGAGCGTCCTGATCTGGTTTCTGCTGAAGCAGTAGATTCAATGGAAAATACTGATCTTGCTCAGAAGTATAATGTTGGTGCGGTTCCTCATACGATTATTAATGAACAAAGTATTAGTCATGGTTTTGAGCCTGAGCAGCGTTTTGTTGCTGAGCTTGTTACGTTGAAGCCTGCTGAGGATCTCATGGAAGAGATACAAGCTGGTGGTGAACATATTCATGTTGATGTTATTATTGTTGGTGGTGGTCCTGCTGGACTTACTGCGGGTATTTATGCCGCGCGTAGTGGTCTTAAGACTGTTATTCTTGAGAAAGCGATGGTTGGTGGTCAGGTATCTATTACTCCTATAGTTGAGAATTGGCCTGGTTTTCGTAGTATTGCTGGTAAACAGTTGATGGAAATGATTAATGCCCAAGTTCGTGATTATGTCCCGGTTTTAGAGGGTCAGGAGGTTGTGGAGATTAAGGTTGGTAAAAATGTTGAAGCTGTTGCTACTGGCGGTCATTTTGTTGGTCAGGCTTTGATTCTTGCAACTGGTACTTCTCATCGTCATCTTGGTGTTGCTGGTGAGGAAAAATTGTATGGCCATGGTGTTAGTTATTGTGCAACGTGTGATGGGTATTTTTATAAAGATAAACCTGTGGTTGTTGTTGGTGGTGGTAATACTGCGATGACTGATGTGTTGTATTTGAAGAATCTTGGTGCAAAGGTTACTATTCTTGTTCGTGGATCTGAGTTTAGAGGTGAGCAACCGTTGAAGGATTCTGTTGAGCGTGAGAAGATTCCTGCGTTGTGGAATACCGAGGTTGTAGAGATATTGGGTGACAAACAGGTTACTGGTGTGAAAGTTAAAAACAGGAAAGATGAGAAGGAAAAAGATTTGAAGACTGATGCAGTTTTTGTTGCGATTGGTGAGGTGCCTAATAATCAGCTTGCTAGTCAGATTGGTTTGAAATTCGATGAGTATGGGTATGTGCAGATTGATCGATCAGGTAGGACAAATATTCCCCGGGTTTATGGTGCTGGTGATATAACTGGTGGTGTCCGTCAGATTGTAACAGCAGTAGGTGAAGGAGCAACTGCTGCATCATCTGCTTTTGAGGATATTTCACATCCATATTGGATTCCAAATAAAAAATAAAACAAGAGTTCAAACTCCGGATTTTTCTTGTTTAAAGTAGTTTTATTGCCTCTTCACGTGGGATAGCTATCATCGTCTCTGTATCAACTACATCTTGAAAAGAGAGAAGTGTCTTTATGGCGTCCTTTTCGGTTGGAGCTTCCATAATTGTTATTGCATCATAACGTCCTAGTGTCCAGTAAACACGAATCTTGATACCTTGTTTATCTAAATCTTTTAATTTTTTGGTAGCTTGATCGATGCGTGCTTGCATTTCCCTTGAGGGTGATTTTTTCCATTTATTCAGAGTTATAAAAATCAATTAATTTCGCCTCCATTAGTTTGTAAATCATTTAATTTGAATTTAATTTAAAATCATAGCTTAAAAATACTATAAAAACAAGTTTAAAACGAATTAAAAAAAATTTAGTATTAAACCAAAATTGTTATCTAGAGAATAATATAAAAAAATAATCAATAACAGATGCTTAGAGTTACTGATTTTTAATGGGGGGGGAATTATAATCTAGTTTACAGCACAACTATTTCAACTATTACTTCCAAAAGTTTTAATAATCCATATCTTGATTTCATCCCTTATACGACGGAATATTTCAAGCGTTTCCTTATGATTTCCCTGAAAACCAACAGGATCTTGGAACCCCTGATGAAGAACAATTTTACTAGGGAAAAAAGGACATGATTCTTTTGCATTATCACAACCAGTTACAACATAATCAAACATCATTCCTCGAAACTTCTCAATGTTTTTCGATCGATGCGTAGAAATATCGATATCAAGTTCTTTCATAAATTCCACAGCATAAGGGTTTACCTCAGTTGGTTGAACACCAGCACTGTATGCTTCATAGCGATTACCATATAATGTTGTAAGCAATCCCTCTGCAATCTGAGAACGAGCTGAATTATGGGTGCAAATGAATAATACTTTTTGTTTCATTTCAATCTGTTTCAATTTGTGCTTTTTGGAGTTTATTACTATAATCAACAAATACAGTTTTTATTTCTGTAAACTCGTCAATAGCACTGGTTACTGCTTCCCGTCCACCATTACCAGTATTTTTAACACCTCCAAAGGGGAGATGTACCTCCGCTCCTATAGTTGGAGCATTTATATAAGTAATTCCTGTTTCAAAATCATCAATTGCTCTAAATGCGAGATTAACATCTTTAGTATAAATAGAAGAAGAAAGCCCATAATCTACATCGTTTGCAATTTTTACAGCATCTCTAAGAACTAGGAGTGCAATTATTAATTGCACAATCCACTCCAATCCATCGGAAACCCATAAAAGGGATACCCCACCAATCCATCATATGGCCCAATCATCCATCATATGGGTAAAACCTCCACCATTTAAAAAAATAAATGGAATCTCTGTAAAAAAAGCTGCCGAAATTTTTTTATCCATTACATCTACCTCCTACTCTAAAACATCAAATATACGCTCATGTTTTTTTTCAATATCCTCAGCAATCCGCTTTAACTCTTCATTGTCAATCATACTCATTGCAACAGTAGGCTTAATAATAGATATCATTGTCTTATCTCCACTTTCATAAATTATAACG
>CAYFVP010000029.1:0-2422 GCA_964346655.1 uncultured Thermoplasmatales archaeon | reverse complement strand
AAAAGCCGCCTCTGACCACCACCCATCATACCTATTGCTAATCAATACTGTTGGATCATCTGGGTCAGGGGGGTTATCGCTTTTGTCTTTAGTAAGATTTCCAATTACATTATATGCTTCTACTCCAGCCTTCCATTGGGCCCATGGTGAAAGGGGATGTTCTTCTTGTATGTATTCCTGATCTTCATAACCGGAGATAAATGCTTCAGAATGGTTTTCATACAAACAGTTTCCAATGGAGTAATTCACATAAAATATAGGAAGCGCTGGATAAGCGACAACCCGTAATCTGTTATATTCAACTTTCCTCATATCCTTAGCATAAATCTTACTATATCTAAACCATGTATTATACAATCCTCCAGGTACAGCTTGGTTCATGACATGAGACCGTCTTTCCTGATCACTATCAAATTTATTCTGATATGCTATTAAACCTTTACATAATCCCTTACCCAATAAGGGAGCTCCTTGGTTAAAAACATACAATATATAATCCCATGTTGCATTAAATCTTATTTTCAAAAGCTTAAACTCGATCTCAGTCTCTTGCCAGCTTCTATTAAGATTTAAAACAACATAATCTGAGTCAGGGACCCAAGCATTTTCTAAATCATAAGTACAAGTTAAGGTATTATTATCCAGGATGTTATCAGCAATTATTGGTTCACTTTCTAAAACATTCAGAACATTGGCAAGATTACCTTCACTAGCATTGACTCTACAAATCGAAAAATTCTTTTCAGCAAGAACATCTTTATTAATTTCATATCTTCCCTCATAATATATTAATAATACTCCTGTTGCATTGGTGACATTTTTCAGTTGATTTTCACCCGTTTCATTTTCATCAAATATAAAAACTCTATCCTCTTGATCAGGAGGTAAAGGATCTCCATTTTCAATATATGTTGCGTTTCCCACTAAAAAATCAAATCCATTAGCAGAATTAATTGAAAGATTATAATGACTGGAATAATTCGTTAATGCTCCACCTGCAGGCCAATTACCTTCAGGGTGAAGAAAAACAACAATATTATCTTCAACTGGTAATGTCCAATTAAAGTCGAGGTCAAGAGTCCCGGGGTCTTTTGGACGTGCCATTGGTATCACATAACTTTCATTCACTGGTATATCTTTATCGTAGTTTTCACTATCTATTTTAATGTGTAATAGATAGTCAGTTACATTCATTCTGGTGGTGTAAAACCGATGTTTACATTCCTTAATTGGTTTTAGTTGCAACATAGTAGCATTTTCCAAACCACAATTTACATCCATAAACCCTGCAATTTTATCAGCTGTATAGTTTTCTCCAATGGTTCCAAATTCACGACCTCTGATGATTTCTTCACCAATATATGCATCATATACTGCTTCACAGATCGTTGTGATAGCTTCATCCCACATCCAGTCGAAATCCAGGCCGATATCATCTTCTTCGCTACCACCTCCACCGCCAGGCGTGGCTTTTACTTCAAATTCATCAATAGAAACAAGTATATATGTGCTTGTTATCATCAACAGCGTTACAAATACAACAAATAATTTTTTTTTCATATCTATTTTCCTCCTTAATTCTGTAATTGTTATCGAAAATCTTATATTTAAATTTTTTTAAAAATGTAATTTTAAATTAATGATATTATTTAAATTTACTTAAAAAATTATGTATTTGTTCGCAACTTTTATATAAACCGTTTATATTAATAATTATATGCCTAACAATTGAGGGAGGGTATTTATGTATAAAAATTTCCTAGCAATTGGAGCAACAATCTTAGTTATTCTATCACCTTTAATACAAATAACAGTTGGTTATAATATTAATAATTCTATGGAAAAATTTGTAGATGAGAATAATAATTCTGATAAATATATGGACCAATTATTTTATGATTCATACTCAGCTGAGAATACACTTGACTCTCTTGAATATCAAAATATTGATGTTTCTTTAAACCAAGTAAGGGGTGAATCTCAAGTAGGTGATCTCGTTGAAATAATTCAATCACTTGGTGGTCCTATGGACAGTGCCTGGCCAATGTATTGCCATGATATCCGTCATACTGGAAGAAGTCCCTATAGTACAGCAGGTAATGTTGGTTTTAATAAATGGTGGCATAAATGTAAATATTATATTGAAGGTTCTGCAGCGATAGATAAGGACGGAGTGATTTATTTTGGTGGCGCAGAAGGTGATTCAAAAGCTACTACAATCTATTTTTATGCTCTATATCCAAATGGTACAGTGAAATGGAAATGTGAAATTGACTGGTTCATTGACTCTGGTCCGGCAATTGCTGAGGATGGAACTATATATGCTGGTGATCGTAGTTATGGATATGGGAAATTATATGCTATAAATTCTAATGGTACCATAAAATGGAAATATCAAACTAATGGAGAAATGTATTCATCT
>CAYFVP010000028.1:0-2149 GCA_964346655.1 uncultured Thermoplasmatales archaeon | reverse complement strand
GGAATTATTCAAGTGCTTGATTTTGTAATGATATCAAATCACTATGGAGAGGTATGGTGGGCATAGGTTTGTTTAATAAAACTTTCTATAATAAAATAAAAATTTCTTTTCTATTTTTTGTATTTTTAGGACTAATTATTTTTTCAGTTTCACCAATTGTTAGAGGTAATACAATTGTAAGTGTAAATCCTTCTTCACAGTCAGTTTTTGTAGGTGACAATTTTAGTGTAGATATCTATTGTGTTCCAGATAAGCCAATCAAGGCTTTTGAATTTAAAATGTTATTCAATGCAACCTTAATTGAAGCAAATTCTGTTGCAGAAGGTGATATTTTTAATTCTTATTCAACATTTTTTAATTCTGGAATAATAAATAATACCGAAGGATCTATCATCAATGTTTTTGGATTAATCATTGGTCAAGGTAATGTTACTGACCCTGGTAATCTTGTAACAATTTCTTTTTCTTCAAAATCAGATATTGGGAATTCTACTCTTGATTTATATGACGTCGGAATCACCAATGAAACAAGTTATATTTCTATTCTTACAAATGATGGTAATATAACAATTGATTATCCTAATTATACTCATATTTTTTCAGAAGAGACTCCAACTGATAATTCAATAGATGTGCCTATTAGTTCTTCTTATCTTAGCGTTTTAATTAATAATACCGAAGGTAATCAATTTTATTGGGAGATTACATCATCTCCAAATATTGGTAGTAATTCAGCAAATAATGAAAGCAATGGGTCAAAAATTTGTAATATATCAGAAATATCATATTCAACAACTTATACGTGGTTTGTGAAGTGTAAAGATTTAGTTAGTAATGAATGGACAAATCAATCATATTTGTTTACTACTATTGATGAAACCACTTCACCGCCTGGAGGTGGTGGAGGTGGTGGAGTTATTATTCAAAATAATATAATTGTTCCTAATAATCCACCAAATAAACCTTTAACTCCGATTGGTCCAATATTTATTGAAAAAGAAGTTCTTTATGAATTTTCAAGTTCGAGTATTGATTCCAATGGAGATAAAATTAGATATAGATTTGATTGGGGGGATGGTACAATTTCAGATTGGAGTGATCTTCAATTATCTAATTTGAATGTTTCAATGTTACATTCTTGGGATTCAATTTCAATTTATGAAATAAAAGTTATTGCTCAAGACGAACATGGTTTGAATAGTAGTTGGTCTGATACTTTTAAAGTAATTGTTTCTCAAACAAATGCAAGTGGAGAAGAGCCAGTTGCAGAAATTAGCATATTAAGCGATAACCTTGTATCTAATCAAACAATAATTTTTGATGCTTCAAACAGCTATGATTCTGATGGAGTAATTATTAATTATTATTGGGAATTTGGCGATGGCGAAACAGGGAATGGTATTAACATTTCTCATGTATTTAGATTGCCTGGAAATTATATTGTGACATTAACAGTAATAGATAATGACGGTAACACTTTTAGTAATAATATGACCGTTAATATTGCTGATCAAACTATTAATACAAGTATTGAAAAAGAGTCAATTATACCAATTATTAATTTAGAAATTACTAGTTTAGTTGCTATTGTTGTTATTATTGTTGTAATCCTTGTTGTTATTTCAATTATATTCAGAGATAAAATCGGGTTGAGATTATTAAACCACAAAATTGGAAAATTTACAAAAGTTCAGAAAAATAAAAAATAAATTAATCGAACCTTAAACGTAACATTTTGGTGAGACTTTATTCTTTAAGTCGATTTTAACTCATATCCTATTTTTGCATCCAAAGTCCTATTTTATAAGATAAAATTTAGTATTTTTTGAAGTATTGGAAACATATCAATAAAACTCAACCAAGCTCTGGTCCTTGGAATAGTTATTTCCAACGATGCCCACTCACTATCAGCACCATAATCATCCTGAGCCTTGGCTTTTACAGTAAAAGTACCTTCATCATACCATATATATGACTGATTAATTAATGTACCAGTGGGAACAAAATTCGACCAACCACTATTATCACCGTCGCCCCAGTCAAAGAAATAAGAAACATTATCACCATCAGGGTCACCAGCACAGGCAGAAAAGGTGCATTTTCTTCTGATTTTACCATCAGAAGGACCATCTATACTAGGTTTTTCAGG
>CAYFVP010000027.1:0-10729 GCA_964346655.1 uncultured Thermoplasmatales archaeon | reverse complement strand
ACATCTAAAAGATTTTATATACCCATCATTTGATTTAGAATATTGGAGGAGGTTACATAGTTGAGTAAAAGGTCTCTTGCATTTGGATTATGCTTCTTGTTGATGTGTTCTGCATTTATACCTATTACATTTGGTGGAAGTGGTGGTGATAACTATACAGAGATTCAGTATCCTATAAATGATTCAGATAATGAAAAACAGGTATCAGAAGAAGATATATCATATATAGTTAGTAACTATGAAGAATGTGATAATATCTTCCAACCCAATGTTTATGAAATCACAAGTTCAACATCTGCAACGGTTTTGAATTGCTTAATAGTAAGTATTGGTAATGGAACGACAATTCCGCCGATAAATGCAGTTGTAAGACCACGTCTTATTACCATCTGGCTGGCATCAGATGGGTATACAGCCATAAATATTTCTCTCCAGAATAAAATAATTTTTGCAAATGGTTCACAATTTGCAATTGCCTTAGGTTTTACAGGGTATTGTACAATAATTGATTTTTTTCCACTTCAATATTTGGTTTTAGGACATGCTTTATTTCTTCATATTAGAGCAGAAACTATAGAATATGAACAATTAATATAAATTTCATTTGAATTAATCTTTACTGGCATCAAAACCATATTAAATAGGAGTATAAGGAATGAAAAAGAGTCTATCCGTTGGAATCATATCTTTATTCATCTTGTCGGCTTTAGCTCCGATGAGTGTTGGGTATGATGCTAAAACAACTCCTAAAGCATCAAAAGTGATGGATGATTTGGATTTCTATTTCTATAATGAGCATGGTTCATCTAAAGCAGATTATTACCGAGAATATTTAGATGAGGATTATTCCAAAGATGATGTTAAACCAGAGGAACAACTTGTTTCTAGGGAACCATTAAAACAAGTAGTAACTGGAGGCCCTATGGATTCCCCTTGGTCTATGAAATGTCACGATTTGCATCATACAAGTCAGAGTCCTTTTAGCACTGCTGATAATCCTGGGATTGAGAAATGGAGATTTGAAGCAGAAGGTTGGATTGAAGGTGGTATAGCTATCGATAATAATGGAGTTCTTTATTTTGGAGATAAATTTGATTATATTTATGCAGTCTACCCAAACGGATTTGAAAAATGGAGATATGAAACAATGGGAGATATAACATCATCTCCTGCAATTGCTGAGGATGGCACTATATATGTGGGTTCTTGGGATTCATATTTATATGCAATTTATTCTAATGGTACTCTGAGATGGAAAGTTGCGACTGGTGCAAGTATAGCTTCCTCTCCAGCAATAGCAGATGATGGAACTATCTATACTGCTACTTTGGACCCAGGAAATAGTATTGTTGCTGTATACCCTAATGGTTCTATTAAATGGAGTTATAAAACAGATGGATGGTTTACATCTGACCCTGCAATTGGAGATGATGGTACAATATATATCGGTTCAGCTGATAATTATCTCTATGCTATGAATCCTGATGGAACAATGAAATGGCGGTTTAAAACAGGAGATTGGATAAAAGCCTCACCATCTATAGCAGATGATGGAACGATCTATATTGGTTCTTTTGATGGTTATTTGTATGCTTTATATCCTAATAATGGTACGATGAAATGGAAGTGTAATATTTCTCCTGGAACAGAGTTAAATCCGTCTATTGCAAGTGATGGTACTATTTATACTGGTTTTTATAATCTTTATGCTGTTTATCCGAATGGAACTATTAAATGGAGTTTTAATCCTGGTTCAGATAGATGGATATTTAAGTCTTCACCTGCGATTTCTGCTGAGGGGACTATTTATTTCGGTACAAACATTGGCGAGGTCGTAGGTGGTGAAATAATTGCTGTTAATCCAGATGGCACTGAGAAATGGCGTAAAAAGATTGCTTATAAATGGGTTGATTCCTCTCCAAGTATTGCTGAAGATGGAACTGTATATATCGGTTCTTCTTACACTATGAGCCAAGCATATCTTCATGCTTTTGGACCACAAGAATCAAATGCTCCACCTGAAGCACCATCAATATCAGGTAATAAAAATGGAAAAATAGGTGAGGAATACTGGTTTGAGATTGGTGCTGTTGATCCTGATAATAATCCTATTTCTTTATATATCGAATGGGGTGATGGAACTACTACGGGGTGGACAAGGGAACAGGCTTCTGGACAGATTTGGTATTATGAGCACACTTGGTCTAAATGGGGTACTTATACCGTTAGAGCAAAAGCAAAGGATGTTTTTGATGAAGAGAGCGGTTTGACTGAGTTTAAAATTAAAATCACTATTCCAAGAACCAGAGCCTTTTTGAGATTTTTTGATATGTTTCCAATACTGCAGAGGTTGTTAGACTTGTAGAGAGTGTAATACTATTCCATATTGTGCTATCTGTGGTGAGGAAATTATTTCTCTTTTTAGGTCCCCATGGTAATTTATATAATCAAGGAGTAAGTGATGCAATATCTGCAATAAAAAAAATTAAAAAATATTAACATTTCATTATTTAAATTAAATTTTTTTTCTATTTTAGTATATCTAAATCGTCTTCAAATTCTACAATATAATCAATTGAATGATTTAGTATATTTTTAGGTTCAATTCTTTTTTTTCTGTTCTTTTTCTAATTTTTTATAATAATCATCACTTAATTTATCAATATCTTTCATTATAGGAATTGTTATTCCCATATCTTGTAAAATATGTAATCTTTCTCCAATCCTTGTTATCCATACATCTTGACCGATTTTATTAATTTGGTTTATCATTTCGTCCTTAATTATATCCCATTTGAGTCCTTTCTTTGCTAATTCTTTACAATCATCTAAATCTCCAGGTCTTTCAGTTAAACATTTGAATAAGAAAATATCCTCGTTTGAGCAATGATGAATATATATATTTTTCAAATATTGAATTTTTATTGAGCGTTTAATCATATCATTAGATAAAGAAAATTTTTTACATACTCTTTTCAGATATACATCAATTCTATAATCTTCTCTAACGAAGATTTTATCAAGCTCCATATTTTTATATTCTGCTGTTGGTGTTACTGTTTTAAATTTTATAGATATCAATGCTTTTTCAAAAGAAGTTATTTCATCTTTTTTTTCTAATATAATATCTATGTCTTTTGTTGCAGGTTTCAATCCTTGAAATAAAAGAACTGCATCACCAATTATATAGACCTTAACTTTTTTTGTTAATCCGTTATCAATCTCCTTAAATAAATCTTCAATTTGTTTTAATTCTGATATCATATAATAAACACTTCTCTTTTATTTCATCTAAGGTTGGATATCCCTCTATAGTTTTTCCCTTCAATATACTCTCGATTTTTTTTAAAATAGGATGTCTAATATTTGAGAATTCTTCTCTAAATTTCAAATAGTAAATTATCAGATATGTTAAATATCTATAATCTTTCTCCTTATTAATTATATAAATCGAATGAAGTAATATTTCTTTTTTTGATAATTCTCTATAGGGCAAATAGTAAAAATTTGTAGGAGTGAGTATTTTAATCCCATATTTTCCATATTTTGAGAATGCAGTAAGTTTTGCATTCAAATCAAATATATTTGAAAATATTATTTCGTCTTCATCTTTATGATATATTACTGAGTTTACAGGTATTCTTTCATCAATAGTTTCTTCAAATTTCTTAATTTCTCTAAGAGAATCTCGTAGATTTGGCCAAATTCTTTCATTAATAGTAAATTTTTTATTCTTATTAATCGTAATGGCACTGATATTTCTTCCTTGTTTAATTTTCTTATAAATAGTGCTCATCTTTAGATTTGTTTCTCTCATGATTTCTTTAACAGATTTTGGCTTTAATATTGAAGTAAAAATTTTTAGACCTGATTCCGAAAGAGGTTCAATTAAATTAGGATATTTAGATAAGAGAGGGAGAATAAGTGACGAATAAGTTGATCTATTTGGGGCTAATTTACCACGATTTAAGTGTAAAAACCCATTTTCTGATAATCTTTGTTTTGCTCTATAAATCTGACTTTTACTCTTTTGAAGATTCTGCGCAATATCTTCAATTCGCTCATTTCCATATGAAACTTGTTCTAATACTCTTAATTCAGTTTGAGATAATTGCATAATATTCTATTTATGCGCGAATAGTATATATACTTTTCGCATTTTAGTGGAATTTTATCGATATTAGGAACTCTTGCATTAGCTGTTGGAACTTTTTTAATGGTTTGGATAACCTATATATCAATTAGAGAAAATTCAAAATTTCAACAAGCTTCTTTAAAACCGTTTTTATCTGTGAGTATTTGGAAATGGGGATTTGAAGGTAAAGATTCAATTGATAATTATGGTGTAACAATAAAAAATGATGGATTAGCAACTGCAATTAATGTTAAATTAGGAGTTAATTGGGCATCTAAAAAAATACCAAAAGCGCCTAAATGGGCAAATTGTAAATTTGGAGAAAAAGATTTTCATGGTAGATCATACATTGATGTTGGTAACATACCTGCAAAAGAAGATATTAAACTTTCATCGGCACAACTTCCTACAACTCTCAAAATTCCATTTAAAGAATTATATGGTGTTCGATTAATTGCCATGTGTGAGGATGTTTTAGGAAATCAATGTGACGAATATAAAGATGAAAAAGAATTTTATCTCTCGGATGCAGAATGGAGGAAGTTTGAATGAGTTCCAATATGTATAATATGCATATTAAAAAAGAACGAACTACAATTACAATAGACCCGGATTTAAAAAAACAAGCACAGGAATTAAATGTATCAATTTCTGGATTTGTAGATATTGAACTAAGGAGATATCTAGCATCATTACAAAATAAAAATATGGTTAAAAATACGCTGAGGGGGAGATTTGAACTCCCGCTCCCCTTGCGGAGAACCGGCTCTCAAGGCCGGCGCGTTAGGCCGGACTTTGCTACCTCAGCATAAAAGTAATTTAAAATATGTAAATAAAACAAATTAAAAAAATGTTATTGATTATTACGATCTCAAAACAATTTCGATATTAACTCCATCTGGAACCTGTATTCTCATAAGCTGACGTAAGGCTCTATCACTGGCATCTAGATCAATTAATCTTTTATGTATTCTCATTTCCCATCGATCCCATGTTTCTGTTCCTTCGCCATCAGGTGATTTTCTACATGGAACCTTTAAAAACTTTGTCGGAAGTGGAATAGGTCCGCTCATATCAACGCCTGTTCTTTCTGCTATCATCTTTATTTGGTTACAAACCTCTTCAAGTTTTTTGGCATCAGTGCTTACTAGTGATATCCGAGCTTTCTGCGGCATTTTTTTGTATACTCCAAATTTACAAAATTATAATAAAAAAAGAAAAGGGAGGGTTATTTTGCTTCCTCTACATCTAAACAGACACCTGCAGCAACTGTTTGTCCCATGTCACGAATTGCAAATCTACCAAGCTGTGGTATCTTTTTAGATGGTTCAATTACCATGGGACGTGTAGGAATAATTTTTACTATTGCTGCATCACCAGTTTTAATAAAATCTGGATTATCTTCTTTTACTGTACCAGTCCTTGGGTCAAGTTTCTTTTGGATTTCTTCAAATCTACAAGCGACTTGGGCAGTATAACAATGAAATACAGGTGTATAACCCTTGGTAATAACTGATGGATGATTAAGAACCATAATTTGAGCAGTAAAGGATTTTGCAACAGTCGGCGGACTATTTGTTGGTCCTGCAACATCTCCTCTTCGTATTTCGTTTTTTGCAATACCCCTAAGATTAACTCCGACATTATCACCAGGGACAGCTTGACTTAATTGCTCGTGATGCATTTCAATAGTTTTAGCTTCACCTATAGCACCGCCTGGTTTCATACTGGGTTTAAATATTAGTTGCATACCTGGTTTTAGAATTCCTGTTTCAACCTTTCCAACAGGAACTGTTCCAACACCTTTTATTGTATAAACATCTTGAATGGGCCATCTAAGTGGTAAATCAGTTGGTTTTTCAGGCAATTTAAAATTATCTATTGCCTTTAAAAATGTAGGTCCATCCCACCAGTCAATTTTTCCTTTTTCTTTAACATTATCGCCAATGAATGCAGAAACTGGTAAGTATTGAATTTGTTCATCTTTATATCCGACGCTTTTTGCAAGTTTATCAACGTCAGATTTAACTGCTTCATATCTTGATTTGTCATATGGTGGTTTTGTATCATCCATTTTATTTATTGCAACAATCATCTGAGTGACACCAAGTGTTCTTGCCAAAAACATATGTTCTTTAGTTTGAGCCATAACTCCTTCAGGAGCTGCAACAACAAGAACTGCAGCATCAGCCTGTGATGTTCCTGTAATCATATTTTTAACAAAGTCACGATGACCTGGAGCATCAATTATTGTGATATAATATTTATCTGTATCAAATCGTTTATGAGCAACATCTATTGTAAGACCTCTTTCTCGTTCCTCTTTTAAATTATCAAATATCCAAGCAAATGCAAAACTACCTTTTCCTTTTGCTTTTGCTTCTTCTTTATATTTTGCGACCATGTGCTCTGGAAATTGTCCAGTTTGTAGTAACGTTTGTCCAACTAATGTGGACTTACCATGATCGACATGACCAATAATTACGAGATTCATATGTGGTTTATCTGCCATTATATTTTCCTCCATTTAGACAAATTCAAATTTACCTTATAGATTTTTTGATTTTTACATATTTTTAAATTTGATAGCGGTATATTCTTCCTATATATAAGATTTATTATTAGAGTAACCAGCATAATGATAATAATGTCTAAATTAAGTTCGTTTTCAATATTTACTAAACAAAACTTTTTAAAATTTATATTGAATTATTTCCCAAAAATTCTAAAAATAGATTCATATTTACTAATTAATCAATAAGTGTATTAAAATGTGTTATAGATATTCGATTCCAAGCAGAGAAGTTTTAGAAAAAAAATTTAAAGCAACATTTAAGAGAAATGAAAATTTTGAAAGAAAATATCATGTTGGAACCTTTAATAATCCAAAACTTCCTGTTATTACAAATGAAGATCCAAAACAAATTGATTTATTTCATTGGGGTTTGATTCCATTTTGGGTTAAGGATCAGAAAAATGCAGATGAAATAAGACAAAAAACTGCCAATGCCCGGGGAGAATCAATATTTGAAAAACCATCTTATCGTAATGCAGCTGAAAATAAACATTGTTTAGTTCTCGCTGATGGTTTTTTTGAGTGGATGTATTTTAATGGACGTAATTATCCACATTATATTTTCCTAAAGAATCATGAACCATTTGCAATAGCGGGTCTCTGGGACAGTTGGACGAATAGGCAAACACAAGAAAAAATCTATACGTTTACCATTATTATAACAAAGGCAAATCCGATGATGGAAATTATTCATAACAAGAAAAAAAGAATGCCTGTAATTTTAAAACCTTCAGACTATAACCTTTGGATTAGTAAATCAATTGATAAAGAACAATCATTAAGTCTTTTAAAACCCTTTGATCAGAATGAAATGGAGGCATATACTATCTCTCGTTTGATTACATCAAAAGAGCAAGATCCAAATACTCCAGAAGTAATTAAACCTTATAGATATAAAGAACTTAATTCAAATTACGGTCAAGCAAGCCTCTTTTGATTTATTGAAATATTTTTTCAACTGTAGGTTTAAAATCGATAAAGGAAATCAAGAATTTTTGTGATAAATTTTTGTTCTTGAATTAATAATATTTATTTATTAATGTGCATAATCGGTTTTCAAATTATATTTTTACTAATTTTGAACAATTTTTCAATGAATAATATTATAACTATATAGTTCTATAGTAAAACATAAAGATTTGTACCATTGCTGTAAAAAAAATAAAATAGAGGAGATTTAAATGAAAAAGAAGAAAAAAAAATTCCTAATAATTGGAGTTGTAGCGATATTATTTATTTCTTCTTTTCCAATGGTTATAGGAGATAATCCAAATTTTGATAGAGACGAATTAAATAATGATATAATTAATAAACAAGGCTCTACAAAAACTTATTACAATTGTCGTATTTTTATCTCTGGAAAATGTAATAATGTAATAGGCCCCCTTGTTTGGCTATTAGGTTTTTATTGCCCTCTTTTAAAAAGAACCTTTACCATAAATGCTAAGGGTCAAGAGTCTGAAGTACTTTCAGTTTTAATAATTGGTATTAATCCAATTCAATTAGGAGTATTTTTTGATTATGAAAATATATATCTATTCATTCAAAGAGCTAATGGTGTATTATTTTGGGGAGAAAAATCAATTCTTTTTAAAAGCAATTCGATTTTTGTGTATTGTAAAGCACAAAGTGTAACAGTTACAATTTAATTGTTAAAAAATCTTTAATTAACTCTTTTATATATGAGGTCTATTTCCATAACTGTCCAAGTAAAGGTGTTGTAATTATTAGAAAATTTATAACTCCCACAACGTTGATCACCAGGTCCTATTGGTATCATACATAGCTCAAAGCCAGTGTCTTCCCATTTGTAGTGATCCCTAGTTATCACTCCATCCTGGTTTAAAACCTTTTCAACAGTATTATCTTCTTTAAATGTCCATGTTTCATTAAATTTTTCAACACCTTCTATCTCAACTTTCCAAGTTCCAATAAACGTTTTTTTTCCTTCCGTATTTGTACCATCCTGGTTACATCCACTTAAAAAAATAGCTGATAGGATGATTATTGTTGTTATAATCAAGACATATTTTTTCATTTTAGTCCTCCTGTGTTATTAATTTAAACAAGGTATTTGTGTTATAGATACGTTCTTTTGAGGAAATAATAAAATAAAAGTTTTTAAATACTTTTTGGCTTAATCTGATTTCTAAATTATTAATCAAAAATTAAAAAATTTTAATTTTAAAGAATTAAAGTAAATAGCCTTGGATTTGCTTTATCATGCGAATTAAATCTCAAACACTTCTTTCATTAACTTTATTATTGACCAGACCTTAAAACTTAATGGCAAAAATCTCAAATAAATATTTTTTATTTTGTAGTATAAAAATTATATTAATTTGACTTTGTTACATTATGAAATGATCAAACTAATATTTCATTATATCTAATTTTTTTTAAAGCACAATAGTGTAATATAGCATATGAGCTACATATAAAAACAGGCTTATCTGCATATAAAATCAATTTACCATATCGATCAATGAGCATGGAGACAAAGCTGTTGCTGAAGCAGATGAAAATACCCTTTAAAATATATTAGACAAGTATGTTATTTGTTTCTTTTATGATGGGATCGTCGTGCAGACAACCGTCTTTTATGTTTCTCTAAGATAAGATGTAAGATCTCTTCATTTGTAATATTACTCTTTGGCATAATCACCTCAAAGATTTCTTTCACATCCTGCACGGTTAAAAACTCGGCCTTCTTCCCCATATCTATTGTTATCAACATGATATAAAGCATTGCAAGTAATGTCATTGTAATATGATGATGCCATCCCGTCCAACTGCGGACTTGATAATCAGCAAGTCCTGCTATACCTTTCCCATCCTCAAATGTTCGTTCAATCCAATACCTGCTGCCAGACATCATTGCAAAACACTTCAGACTTGTATCCAATGGGGCATTTGAAAGTTGATACTTCACCTGGTTTTTATCATCGTCACAACGTATGATCAGCCAAAGCTCATCACCTGGAAGACCATCAACAACAGGGAATACCCTAACAGTTGCTATGTTAGACCAGAGCTCCCGTCGTTCAGTATCACGGATGAATACATGATTCCATTGATCCGATTCTAATTGATCCTTAAGCTCTTTTACATGTATAGGATCAGCTCCTATTGCTTTCATCCGCGTTGGGTTCCGGCCACGAGCACCTTCTTTCCGCTCTGGAACCTTGGTTTCGGGACGTTCTAGCCAAACAAGTGTATCACATCGAATATCCGCAACATAGATCATTCCTTCATTATCAATTTGATTACGAAGCCAGGAATCCTTACCATAAAAACAGTCTATACCTATCCATCCAAATGGGACACGGTTCTTTTTGGCATGCAGGATCATCTCCCAGGCAAGTTCAATTTTAGTCTTAAAACCAACATCATCTGGTACACCACATTTTCTTCGACGTTCCCAGTCAGAAGTCCAATCCTTTGGAAGATATAATCGCTCATCAATCAACGTCCTGTATGGTCCATTATTATAACCAAGAAAGACACCAACCTGGCAATTCGCTGTTTTTCCCAATCGACCGCAATGCTGACGTTTCACTCCAACAGAATCTTTACCTTGCTTAGGAAAACAACATTCATCAACATGTATCGCACCATGTTTCTTATCCCCAATAAACCGGGATACATCCTGTTGAATGCCATAAATAACTGGTTCATGATCCCATGGTGAATCAGATATAAAATGTTGCAAGGATTGATTATCACAATCAGGAACATTTTTTGCATAACTACACATATTGCCCTCTCCTTTTTCTAGCAGTTTCCCCTGGATATATTGAAAAGACTGCTTGACAACACTTCTTGTTTTTGTCACAAAGCATGATGTATATCGACCATGCATATAATTTATTTTATCAATTAAATTATGTAAATCTTTAACATATAATGAAAACTCCATTCTGCATCCCATCCTAGCAGTATGGAATTAAATGGATATTTATTGATATTGTGTAACCTACAAATCGATCAAAAAAATAAATCTGACAAAGTCAAGTTAA
>CAYFVP010000026.1:0-7091 GCA_964346655.1 uncultured Thermoplasmatales archaeon | reverse complement strand
AAAAGCCGCCTCTGACCACCACCCATCATACCTATTGCTAATCAATACTGTTGGATCATCTGGGTCAGGGGGGTTATCGCTTTTGTCTTTAGTAAGATTTCCAATTACATTATATGCTTTAACTCCAGTCTTCCATTGGGCCCATGGTGAAAGGGGATGTTCTTCTTGTATGTATTCCTGATCTTCATAACCGGAGATAAGTGCTTCAGAATGGTTTTCATACAAACAGTTTCCTATAGAGTAATTTACAAAAAATATAGGGAGAGATGGAAAAGGGACAACTCTGCAAGGTCTATACTTACCGTCTTTTCTAGAGTTCAAATCATCCCTAAACCATGCTCCCAGTCCTCCGACTGTGGCTTTGTTCATATAATGAGACAGATTTACTTGATCGCAATCTGGTGATGTTGTATATCCAATACAGCCTTTACAATCCCCTAAATCCAAAATATTATTAACCCAATTCCACACATATAAAAAGTAACTATTATACCGGAGCTTGGGATTAATAATACTGGAAAAATTAATAGCCCTCTGAGAAAGAAAAATAAAATCTGATCCAGGAACACATGCCTCACTTAAATTATGAGTAAATGTTAAGGTATTATTATCTAAGACGTTATCAACTATCATTGATTCATTTTCTAAGCCTTCCAGGACTTTGTTAAGATTACTATCAGAGGTCTCGACTATACAAATCGAATAACTATAATTTGCAAGTACATCTTCATTTATTTGGTGACCTTTAGAATCACGTATTAAAAGTACCCCTGTTGCGTTGGTAACATTATTCAATTGTTTTTCTCCTTCCTGAGTTTCATTAAATAGGAAAACCCTATCCTCTTGATCATCGGGTAAAGGATCCTCAGGGTCAATATATGTTGCGTTTCCAATTAATATATCAAACTCATTAGTAGGTTTAATTGACAGATTTATACAAGAATAGTTAGTAAATGTTCCGCCTAAAGGCCAATCACTTTCGGGATCAAGTATAATAACAATATTATCTTCAGCAGGAAGGGTAAAATTAAAATCAAGGCCTTCAAGCAACCGATCTTTTGGTAATACCATTGGAAATACAAAACTTTCATTCACTGGTATATCATGATGATAGTATTTACTATTAATGTCAATATGTAACAAATAGTCGGTTACATTCATTCTACTGGTATAATATCGATTCCAACATTTCATATCCTCATCCTTAATAGGACCCAAAGGCAATTGTTTAACATTTTCCAAACCACAATCATACTTCATAAATTCCCAAATTCTATCAGCAGACCAGTGTTCTCCTAAGGTTCCAAATTCACGACCTCTTATGATTTTAAGACCAGGATATGCTTTATAAACAGCATCACCAATTTTTTTGCTTACATTCCAACAAAAATCAAAATCAAGGCCAATATCATCCTCTTCGCTACCGCCTCCACCACCGGGTGTGGCTTTTACTTCAAATTCATTAGAGACAAGTATAAACATATTCGTGGTTAACAACAGCGTTACACATAAAACAAATAATTTCTTTCGCATTTTATTTCCTCCCTACTAACATATTTGTAATCAAAATCTATTATATAAATTTTTTTAAATTTAGATTCTTATATTAAAATTATTATTTTTTAATTGTACCTTAAATATAGTAATTAGTTAGCAACTTTTATATAAACCATTCATATTAGTAATTATATGATTATTAATTGAGGGAGGTTAAATATGTTAAAAAATATCCTTGCAATTGGATTTACATTCTTTGTTATTCTTTCACCTATAGTACAAATGACAGTTGGTTTAGATATTGATACTTCTAAGGGAGAATTTATAGATGATAATTATAATTGTGATAAATACATGTATCACCTGTTGTATGCAACATATTCTACTGATAATATACCTACTTTTTTTGAATATCAAAATAATAATAAATCTATAAATCAAAAAAGTAAGGAATCTGAAGTCAGCATTCCAATAGAACAAATTCAAATACTTGATGGATCTATGGATTCTCCTTGGCCGATGTACTGTCATGATATAAGACATACAGGGAGAAGTCCATACAGTACCTCAGATAATGCTTTTTATAATAAATGGTGGTATAAATGTGATAATTATATCGAAGGTTCAGCTGTAATTGATAAGGACAGGGTGATTTATTTTGCAAGCGCAGAAAGTAATCAACGGTATCTTTTTGCTTTAAATCCTAATGGATCTTTAAAATGGAAGTTTGAAATTGGTGGGAATGTTAAATCTTCTCCAGCAATTGATGAAAATGGGGTGATTTATTTTGGTACTGTTTATAATGTTGCTTCAGGTGATCGCTTGTATGCATTATATCCAAATGGAACTCTAAAATGGACATATTTTGTTGGAGATGATATTTTTTCTTCCCCTGCGATAGCAGATGATGGTACTATTTATTTTGGAGATGCAAATAATAACATAAACGCTTTATATCCAAATGGAACCTTAAGATGGAGATACAAAACAGGTGATAAAGTTTATTCCTCCCCGGCTATTGATGATGATGGGACAGTATATTGTGGTAGTCATGATACATATCTTTATGCATTATATCCTAATAATGGCACAGTTAAATGGAAATATAAATTAGAAGATTGGGTACGCACAAGTCCTTGCATCGGTGATGATGGAACAATTTATGTTACTTCTCTTGCTCTTCATGCATTATATCATAATGGTACGCTTAAATGGAAGACTAACCTTGGCGGTAGTACTTCTCCCACTTTAGGTCAGGATGGAACTGTGTATTGTGGATTGTTTGACCTTTATGCTCTTAATCCAGATGACGGCTCTGTAAAATGGAAATTTGACCCTGGTCTAGGGAGAACTATTCAAGATGGAACACCATGTAATTCTGCTGAGGGTAATATTTATTTTGGTACTCATATTGGTGATTTTTCTGGTGGTGAAATAATATCATTAAATCCAGATGGTACTGAAAAATGGAGGCGGTTAATAGCTACTGAATGGGTTGATTTCGCACCTGTTATCTCTGAGGATGGTACTGTATTTATTGGATCTTCTTGTAAAGAGGAAGCCTATCCTGGTGCATTTGATAATGTTGGTTACCTTTATGCTTTTAATGAAATTGACCCTGATGCTCCTTCTACACCAAAAATCACTGGGCCCACAAGAGTAAAATTAAAAACAGAAATTGATTATACTTTTAAATCTACATCACCCCTCGGTAATGATGTATATTATTATATTGATTGGGGTGATGGAGACTGGAGAAGAGATATATGGGTTGGACCCTATAAATCTGGTGAAAACGCAGTTATAAGTCATACCTGGTCAGAACCAGGAACCTATACTATTGGGTCTCGTTGTAAAGATACTGAGAACTTGTGGAGTGATTGGAGTGAATTTAAGGTAACTATTCCCCGGAATAGAGCATTCATTGGTTCTAATTGTTTGAGATTTTTAGAACATTTTCCATATATATTCTCAATATTTCGACATCTATCTGTATTACAGTAGTCTGCTTATCTTTTGTTTTTTTCTTTCAACCACTGTATTTTATTAAATAGAAAATTATTTATTTTAAAAAATAATAACTTATATCTTGGGGTCTAGTAATTCGGAAATAAGATTGAAAAATTATTAGGTTTATCCTAATTTTTTTATCGTATCTATATTTCCTCCCTAAAATTTGCTAGACCCCAAATAATTTTCACACATTTTGTTATGAAATTAATTTTAAGAAAAATTATTTATTTTTGTTACACTTGTTTCAATAAATCTTAATAAGATTTAAATTCAATTAATATATTCAGATTTATACCTTAAATTTGGGGAGGTAGTAGGATATGGTAGGAAAAAATGTTTTTAGAAAAAGTTTGGTAATAGGAATAATATTATTATTTGTTGGAGCAAGTTTTACACCAACAGTTAGTGAAGAGGATTCTCCTACTGAGGAGGAAATACAGACAGCAATAAACGATGGTATTGAATGGCTTGTATCACAACAATACGAAGATGGCCACTGGGGTACTTCTTATATAGCAGCGCGTACCGCATTTGTTTTGATAAAGCTTCAGGATTATGCTTATGAGACAGGTTATTCGCCTTTTGACCCTGAGTATGAATACTCACAAAATGTAAAAAAAGGTTGGGAATATTTATTTGATATTTGCTACACCCAAGAAATAAATATTCAAATCCATGGAGATCCTGATACAAATGGTAATGGAATAGGTCTATATTGGGATGTAGCCCGTCCTGTATATTCAACTGGTATAGTTGAAATGGCTCTTGCAGCTAGTGGCACTCCAAATAGAGAAAACGATGCTGGAATTGACTTTAACTCAGATGGGAACCCTGATACATTTGGTGAGATATCTCAAGATGCAGTTGATTGGCTTGCATTTGCGCAGTCTGATTCTGGAAGTCAAAGAGGTGGATGGTACTACTTTGCTGAAAACAATGGTTCAGGTGGTGATAATTCGATCACGGGATATGCTGTACTTGGACTTGCTGCTGCAGAGGAATTTGGTTCAACTATACCTAGTTTTGTAAGGGATGAACTTAACCTATTTATTGAATATATCCAGTGCGATACACCTGGTAATGATTATGGAGGTTCTGGTTATTCATTACCTTGTTATTGGGTTAACATGCTGAAAACTGGAAATCTAATATTTGAGATGACGTTCTATGGCGATTCTACTAGTGATTCTCGATTCCAAGATGCAATGGATTACATTGAAAACCATTGGCATGATGCAAACCTAGCCCCTGGATGGGGATATAATTCAGGAACACCAGCACATTATCAAGCCATGTATTGTCTAATGAGGGGTCTTGAATATAGTGAAATCGACTTCATTGATCTTGATGGAGATGATACACCTGAACATGATTGGTATAGTGAGTTTGCTGATGTTCTTGTAAGCCACCAGCAAGTCAGTGGTTCTTGGCCTACTTCACCAGCTTATGTCTGGGATGGAGGCGCGTGGGGTGCAATGTCTGGTGAGCTTCTATCAACTGTATGGGCACTTCTAATATTGGAAAGAATAGCCCCTGAAGGTGGTGGAACTCAACCACAAGAAATGATTAAGCCAGTTGAAGGTAAAGTAATTTGTCCATTTCATGGTTATATAAAAAAAGGAAAACTCCATGAGGGGATAGATATTAATGGTGAAGCAGAAGGAAAAAATATAAAAGCTGCTGCTTCAGGGACAGTAGTTTGGGTAGATAAAATTGATAATAGCCCTGCTGGAAAATGGGTATGGATTTGGCACGGTGAAGTTAAAAAACTTAATGGAAATTCAGTTTTAAAAATCTCTACAAGATATTTACATTTAAAGACGGTGGCTCAAAATATTGAAATAGGAACCACGATTACTAAGGGAACGGTTATTGGAACAGCAGGAAACACTGGATGTCCCTATACAGTGTCTCATCTACACTTTGAAGTAAGAAAAGGAGATATTCCCCATAATAAAGATTATCGTGAAACAACTGCGCTGGATCCATTAGAATTTATAAATTACGATAACCCTCCACATAAATTTTTCGTAATAGCTTCCTGTCCTATTGACATAATTATAGAAGATCCTGAAGGACTTCTTATAAATAAAGAAATAAACCAACTTCCAGGATCAGCAGAATATATTGAAGTAAAATACAATGTAGGAGAAGATGAAGAAAATCTTCAGAATTATGATTCTGTTTTAATAGAAAACCGGAAAATAGGTGATTATTTAATTACCGTAATACAAGAAGATGAAGCATGTCCTCAAGATGTATATAATTTGAGATTCTTAATAGGCGATTTAATTTTAGTTTTAGCAGATAATACCCAAATTTGTGATATCCCAGAACAACCCTATATTGTTCGATCAACCGAAACTGAAATAATCTCAATTATTCCAGCTACAATAGACATTGATCCCGACACCTTGAACCTAAACAGCTCTGGAACATGGATTACCTGCTATATAGAACTTCCAACAGGACATGGATATGATGTTGAGGACATCAATATTAGCTCAATTATATTGAATGAAACTGTTCCCGCAGAGCCTGAACCTATAAACATCAGTGATTATGACGAAGATGGTATCCCAGATTTGATGGTTAAATTCAACAGACAAGATGTAATAGCCATCCTCGACCCTGGAGATAATGTTGAAATAAAAATCACTGGTGAACTATTGGATGGAACAAAGTTTGAAGGGATAGATTACATAAAAGTAATTTAAAAATCAACTTTTTCTTTATTTTTTTATAATTTAAACCGAAAGACAAGTTTTTTTGTTATATTTTATTACATAAACTAAAAATCCAACCGATGGTTAATCTATATTTTATGGAATATGATAAAGATATTTTACAGGAATTTGCCGATGAAATTATTAAATTCATCGTGGACTGTAAAAAACGTATTGATAGAATTGAAAAACTTGGTGAAATGTTAGAAAATTCTACAAAATAGGAATTTATTTTTATTCATAGCTTAATTTAAAAATAGTTTACAATTATTAAGGAGAAGTTTATAAACTATTTATTAATTTAAAAATTGGTGAAAGGAGGAAAAAAATAATATGTTTGAAATATTTGATAATCCAGTTACTATTCTGATCTTTATTTTAATTTTTTCTATACTTTTTTTATTAATTATAGGTTTAAGTTTTAGACAAAAGACAGAAGAAATATTTGTTACAGATAAAGAAAAATTTTTAAAAAAAATTAATCTTTGTTTATTTCAAATGGGTTATAATTTAGAATCAAATAGAGATAATTTTATCACATATAAAAGAAGTTTTGTTAGAGTAGCTATAACCTTTAATCATAATAAAGCTATGATAATCGGACCGATACAAATTGTTAATAGATTATTAAAATTATATATGGAAAAAAAAGCTTGAAAATTATAGTTAAAAAGATAGAAAAAAATGGGTGATAATTTAAATAAACAACTTAATCGTAATCAGGTAGTTTTAAAAGAGAAAAACCTTGTTTTCGGGCAAATTAATTTAGAACTAGAAGATAAACAAAAAGATTTATCAGAAAAAATAGACAAATTAATTGATAAAGATGAGGAAATAAGTAGATTACAGAAAGCA
>CAYFVP010000025.1:0-19221 GCA_964346655.1 uncultured Thermoplasmatales archaeon | reverse complement strand
AGTGCAAGGTACAAAGATAAAACATTCTTTTACTTGCCTGGTAGAGAGGAACAAACAATTGAAGCATTTTTTCGTGAGAAGCCAGACCGAATCATAAGCTACAGTGCTATCGAAGAACTTTCATATCTTCTAGGAGTAAAGATTTCTAACAAAGATCAGCGTAATCTTCTTGAAAGATTCAAAAAGAAACATGATGATTATTGGGAGAGTAGACGTCTAATTCAACGTTGTTTGGATGATTGGATTGATGAACCTCAATCTTATGAGATAGGTTTTAGGTTAATGCCAAAACATAACCATTAATTTAGAATCTATGATTAAATTAAAATTCCTATTATCTGTATAATAGCACCAATAAATATGAGAAACAAACCAAAATATAATATGCCTTTCTCAAGGAAGTCATATTTTTTTCAACTTCTTTCTTTATTTTTAATATAAAAATCCATCATGTGAACGATCTGACTACTATAAGGTCTATGTTCTTCCTTAGCTAATTTTTTTAATTTTTTTACTTCTTCTTTATCTAATGATATAGTCATTTTAATTTTATTTGTTACCATAATTTTTACCAATATCTAATATTTATACTTATATTTATGTATTTTTACCATCTACACTAATATCTATATATTTATATTGTCTGCTATCGTATTTATATGTCTCTATTATCTACATACATATAAATACTATTATTGCTATTATGGTTACTAATAATGATGGAGGTAAAAAAGAAAAATGAGTAATCCAGATGTAAAAAATATTTTAAAAAATAAAATAGAAGCAAATGGAAAAACATTAGGTATCTTTTTAGACGATTTTCCAGTAGTAATACAAAAACAAATACTAGATATGGACATAGAGCAAACACTAGAATATTTATTATTTATCAAACAGGATCTACCACCCAACATTGAACTAATTGATTATATTAAAACAATGTTAAAGTATATACATCATATCAAAATGTCGGGGATAAGGGAATTTTGGATAGATCATATTGATTTTAAAAATGGGAAATAGAACCATGAATAATTTAGATAAAGAGATCGATAAAATAAAATTAAGTAAAAATGGTACTTTGCACGTTCCTGTTAGCATTATAGAAGCTATGGGTATAAAACAGGGTGATCGTTTAGTTATCGAAACTGTTGAAAATCATATTTTACATTTGAAAAAACAGGATAACAACCAATAAATAAAAAACAATATCTCTCTTTTTTCTTATTTTTTATTGTCATTTTGGAGTAAAAATAGTTTACAATTGTTAAGAAGAAGTTTATAAACTATTAACTGTTTTAAATAATTGAAATTGGGAGTAAAAATGAAAAAACAAATAATGATAACTACAATTATTATTATGTTAGTTGTTATCTGTTTTAGTGGATGCCTAGAGCAAAAAACTACAGATGAAGAATCAAAATCAGAAACAGATATTGAAACAGTTGAAATAACAGGTATTGACCAAACTCAAACAATCAATAAACCATATAAAAGAATAAAACTTGATATCACAGGTATTGGAAATGATATTACTGTTAGAAAAGAAACTAATCTAGTTGAAATAGAACTAACAGGGACAGATAATATAATAAGAGTTTCAAGAAACCATTCATTCACAATAGATGATACTGGTATTGATAATGAAATTATCTATTATGACTAATATTTTTAGGGAGGAAAAATATGGCTGGAGAAATATTTCTAGTCATTGCAGGAATATCTGCAATCCTGTTTATTTTGTTTTTATATATAAATTTTAGAAAGAAAAATAAATATCAAGTAAAAGTTAGATTTGAACAAGATAGACATAAAAGAGGTTATACGAAACCTTTGATAATATTAATATTACTTATCGTGATGTTAGGTCTTATTTCAGCTATTGGATATTATATTCTCAATCAATCCTATTCAGAATTAGCTGTTCAAAAAAATAGTTTAGAAAATGAGTTAAATAATGCTAATAATCAATTGATTGGAAAAAATTTATCTTTACTTAATTTTCAAAATCAATTAATCGATTACCAAAATTATATTGTGGAGAATAATTCAAAGTTACAAGAATTAAGATCTGGCGATAAATATCATCTTCATGATTCAACATATAACGAAGTGATGGAGTTTTTAGAATATAACGGTAAATCTAGTATTTTTGAAATAATTACTAATGCTAAAAATCAAGGGATAAGATGTGCATATGTTCAAATACTTCTTATTGAAGATATGTATACATTAATAGGTTTTAACACGATAGACCAAGGTATGATTTATTTTGAACCTGAAACACATTACAAAGTCAATCCAAAAATCGGAAAGGATTATTTTTTATGTGTTGAAGGACAACCATACGGTTCATACTATGAAGCTATGATAAAGGATATATTGCTTATTTGGTAAGGTGTATTAAATGAGAAAATCTGTAAAAATTTCAATTATCGGATTTATTTTCATTATAATATTAGTTTTTATTTCTTATAACATATTATCTAATCTTTCAGATTCTATTTCTCAGGTTGAAAAACAAATTTCAAGTTTAGAAGAAGAGTTAAATATTGTTGAACAAAAAATATCATTTGTTAATTATAGCATAAAAAAAGTGGACGAATGTTTAAGTGGAGAGATAAAAACAGGACAGCATATGATGTTTTAATTTCTGAAATACTTCTGAGAAGAACAACTGCAATAAGAGTTGAAGAAATCTTTCTTGAATTAATAAATAAATATCCTGAAAACAAGATTTTAGAGAATGCAAATTCCGATGAATTGATTGTAATAATATCTAAACTTGGTTTAAAGAGCAGATATAAAACACTTATTGAAGCGGCAAAGTATATTGGTCAAGCACCAAGATATAATTACGATACTCTAAAACAGATTAATGGTATAGGTGATTATATAGCAGGAGCATTTATGATTTTTTTTAAAAGAGAGAATTTCCCGATTGTTGATTCAAATATTAGAAGAATTTTTTTTAGACACTTCAGTATAAATTCTGAAAAGAAAGTAATCAATCTCTTATCAAAAATAAATATAGAAAATATTGATGATTATTATTATGCTCTAATAGACTTTGGTGCTTTAGTTTGCACACCAAAACCAAAGTGTTTTTTTTGCCCATTTAAAAAATCATGTAAATACAATGAAAGTTAAAAAATAAATCTTCTTTTTTTTGTCATTAATAACTGAAAATATGTTTAAAATTAAAATTTAATTAACAATTGTTACTGAAAAGTTTTATAAATAGTTAAATAATATAATATATGGGGGTTGAAAAAATATCTTTCTTCATTTGAAATGTTTATCTCCACAATAAAAGTGTCAATAGCGTTCACCCCCGTTTATCCCCCAATGAACAATATACAGATATAAGAATTATATTATGACTAAAGTCTCTTTTTTCTTATATTTGTTACAATTGTTTCAATAACCGTTGATAAGATTTAAATTCAACTAATATATTACAAGTTTACAACCTTTTGGGGAGGTAGTAATGGTATGTTAGAAAAGAGTGTTTTTAGGAAAAGTTTGGTAATTGGAATAATTTTATTATTTATTGGAACCAGCATTACAATTACACTGAATATTTTAGTTAGAAATGTTAAAGCAGAACCTGTTGTGATATTTTCTGATGATTTTGAAGATGGAACTTTGAATAAATGGAATGTCGTTTCTGGTGGCTCTGATTGGGAAATTATTTCAGATAATGGTAATAATATGGCTCATTTAAAAATGGATATAACTCCACCATATCGGAGAATAGTTTCAATAAATTCTATGGAGCAAAATATTATAATTACTGTAGAACTAAAAGGAAATAGTGACCATCCAACCCCTGGCATTGCTGATATGTCTTTTGGATTTTATTCTGACAGTGAAGCAAACAATTATTACATCGTGGCTCTCGGATATAATGATATATTGCATATAGCAAAATATGAGAATGGAATAGAAGAAGTATTAGCAAATAATCCTTCAATTATCTCAACAGAAAATATATGGTATAATCTCAAAATAAAATTGTACAATAATAATATTTTTGCAAAAAGATGGGAAACAGGTACCGAAGAACCTAATGATTGGCAAATATCACATTCTGGTGCTACACCCTTTGGAAATCATATACTTTTAGGTGGTGCTAATCTTGAAGACCATGAGGAAATATGGTATGATAATATCGAAGTTGAAGTTATTAATATAATATTTGTACCAGATGACTATCCAACTATTCAAGCTGCTGTAAATGCTGCAATTACTGGTAATACAATTATTGTGAGAGATGGAACATATATTGAAAACATTAATATAAACAAGCAGCTAATCCTTAAATCAGAGAATGGTTCAACTTTAACAACTATTCAGGCAAATAATTTAGATGACCATGTATTTGAGGTCATATCTGCAAACTTTGTTGAAATACAAGGATTTACAATTGAAGGGGCAATAGGAACAAGTAAAGGAGGAATATGTCTCAATACTGCACAATATTGCAACATTTTCAATAACTCAATAAATTCCAATTTTTATGGTATATATTTAATGGGTTCTTCAAGAGCTAAAATAATTGGAAATGATATTTTATCAAATTACCGTTGTGGAATAAGAGCTCAATATAAATGGAATGGAAGGCTTAAAGTTTCAAGTCATCTAGAAATAATGGATAATAATATATCTTTCAATGGCAATGGCTTTTCGTCTTTTAGTTCATCTCAAAATAATATAAAAAACAATATCTTTCATATGAATGGAAATGGTATATACATTGAACGTGTTCATTATGGTTCATCTCATAACTATATAACTGATAATAAAATCCTAAAAAGTGGAGGTTATGGAATATTTTTAGACTCCTCACAATGTACAATAACTGATAATATATTTGAAAATTGTGGATTACATCTACATTTCCCTTCAACGCCTTATACTATATTAAATAATAATGTAAATGGTAAACCACTTGTATATCTAGAATCTGAAAAAGATTATCAAGTAAGTATTGCTGGACAGGTCATTTTAGTAAAATGCGAAAATATAACAGTCAAAAATTTAGATTTGACAGATACAAGTACCGGAATAGCATTATGGTATACCAAAAACAGTACAATTCAAGAAAATACTATTAAATCAAACGAACATGGTGGTGGATTAGCATTAAGAACAGGATTTGGTATTTTACTAGTCGAGAGTTACAACAATTGCATTTTAAATAATTATCTTTATGAAAACTATAAAGGTCTGTATTTATATTCTTCAGGGAAAAACAGAATTTGGAATAATAATTTTGAAAAAAATAAGGAAGGTATTGTAGCATCCTATTTAGGAAATAATTTTATCTATCTCAACAATTTTATTAATAATATTTATTATCATACCTGGGTTGACATTGGAGCTTATAATTTTTTTAATTCGACTTCTCAGATGACATATTCTTATAACAGTATCAATTATTTTAATTATCTTGGTAATTATTGGGATGATTACAGTGGTGTTGATGATAACCATGATGGTATAGGTGATACTAGTTATAATATAAAAACTGGAAATATTGATGTTTATCCATTAATAGAACCTTTTGAGAACTATATTATTGAAGCTGAAGAACCAACTGAATTTTGGGTTGAAGTAAATATTCCTTCAGGAGCCTATATTTGTGGTGATCTTGAACAGAAAAAATCCTATCGTGATATTCCCCTTAACTTTATTTTTGATAGGAATATATCTGAGGGAGATAGTGGAGAGGATGTAAAATACCTCCAGATGCTTTTAAATTCGAATCCATTGACTCAAGTATCATTTGAGGGACCAGGCTCAATTGAACAAGAGACACAATATTTTGGTCTAAAAACTAATGTATCGATTCAAAAATTTCAAAGTCTAAACGGACTTCCAATTACAGGTAAAGTAAATGATAGTGAAAAGGTTGAATTAAATAAATTGCTACAAATTCTAAAGTATTCACCTTTGAAGTTGATTCCGAAAAATTGGGTGGTAAAAGGAAAAACAGAAAATGGTCAGATAATAGAAGATTCACCTGATGGTATTAGATGGTTTTATAAAGTAGAAGATGTCACAGATAGTACTATTGGATGGGTAGAACGAGGTGATTTATATTATAATATTGATAAGCAGAGCGATTGGAGTGATAGGACAAAACCTATAATCCGAGGTATAATTTTTCATCCAATTATACCACCTAATTTCTCTTTTGAAAACAACTACAATTATGGGGATGATAATGAGGAGATTAAATATCTCCAACTGATATTGAAAGAAGAAGTTGGTAATCCTACATATCCAAGCAATATAAACGCAACAGGATTTTATGGAGGTATCACGCAATCTGCGGTAATGGAATTTCAGAAAAAATTTGACCTTATACAGACAGGGAATTTAGACCAGCAAACGAGAAAATTCCTAAACGAATCTCTAATAAACAAAACTTACCTAATTCAACCTTGTAGGGCAATTATTATTCGTGATATAATCCTAGAATATATATCAGATTTTTTACCTCTTGGTTTTCCACCTGATTTAGTCATGGCTATGGCTTTATGTGAGTCAAAAAATGTCTTTTTTGATAACAAAGTTATTGCCCTTACTCCTTGGGGAAGAGGTATTATGCAGATAGATAAACCAAATTACTATGTCGGGATGGGTAGTGGTATTAGATGGTTTATTGATGGATTACCCGATTTTTGTAGATGTGGTTCGGAACAATGTGATTGTACACCCCCAGAGAAAACAACATATTGTCAATGTGATGCATGCAAACATTATTATACAAACACAATTCAAGGAATAGAAGCAAATATAAAAGATGGTTTAGCAAACTTAAGAGATAAATACAATTATAATAAAACAGAATATCATTATAATCAATGTATCTCGGGAGAAGAAGGTTGGGATGAATGTAAAAAGTATGATATTTCCTGCGAGGAGATGCGTCAGATATCAGCTGTCCAGAGATATAATGGTTATAATTATGGAAATCCAAGTGATTATTTGGCGAAATATGATAATGGAAATTTAATCGGTGGAATTGCTTATTCACTAAAACATCTTGAAGAGAATTTTAATTACCCAAATAACACTATCTTAGCATCAAAAATTGAAAAAGTAAAAATTAAGGGGATAAACATTTTTAGTCCATGTAATATACAAATCATAGACTCTGAGGGGCGAATTTGTGGTCTTTTAAATAATGAGGTTAAAGAAGAAATACCTAATTCAATTTATGATAACATCTATGAAAGCGCTATGGTTTTATTTCCTATAGATGAGTATAACTATAAAATTGTTGGAACCTCTGATGGAATATATAATATTACAATAGCCTTATTTGAAAACGGTGAAATTTTTGCCTTTAATGGTTGTTATATCCCAACATTACAAGGAACAATACATCAATATACTATCGATTGGACCACACTTTCTGAGGGAGAAGAAGGGGTATCAATCCAGATAGATGTTGATGGCGATGGAACTTTTGAAAGGACAATAACATCAGATGAGGAACTTACTCAAGATGAATTCATATTGCAAACAGAAACTACAATCGACATTGACCCAGACACATTAAACATCAACAGTACTGGAACATGGATTACCTGCTACATTGAACTGCCTGATGATTATGATGTTGAGGACATTAATATTAGCTCAATTATATTGAATGAAACTGTTCCTGCTGAGCCTAAACCTATAAACATCAGTGATTATGACGAAGATGGCATCACTGATTTGATGGTGAAATTCAACAGGCAAGATGTGATTGATATCCTTGAACCAGGTGATGATGTTGAGATAAAAATTTCTGGTGAGCTACTGGATGGTACAAAGTTTGAAGGGATTGACTATATTAAAGTAATATGAAATTATCTCTTTTTTTTAAATTTTGCACAACTGGATAAAGTCGAGCGAGTTTTGTTGATACTTGGTGTATATATTTTTAATATGTAGATTATTTTCATACTGAACTCCGAGTATATCAGGCATATAAACCAATTTAAGATGGTCTATATATCATAAACTATGATAAAACATATATTTACACTGGTTTTAGTCTGAATTTGCAAAAACAGAGCCTTTATAAATATAAAAATAAATCTATAATAATAAGGCTCTCCTTATAGCAATTTTGAGGTATAAATTTTATTTATAAAAAAAATAATACATATTAAATGTAAATCAATTTTTTAATGAAATATTTACTAATCGTCAATTTGAATTTGGTCCAGATTGCAAATTAGGCTTTAAATATCGGTTAATGAGTGAATTGTCTGAACCTTTGCATCTAGATGAAGCTTTTCCTAAACCAATGGTTATTGATACACCTGATTATTTTAGTTGGCTGGATTACAATGGAGAGGATTGGACTACTCCTTCTAAAGATCAAGGTTGGTGTGGTAGTTGTTGGGATTTTGCTGCTCTTGGTGTACTTGAAAGTATCATAAATATCAGAGAAGGATGCGCAGTACTGAACCCTGATCTCTCTGAGCAATATGTGCTTTCATGCCTTCCAGATGCTGGAAGTTGTTGGGGAGGATGGACTTATAAAGCATTTGAATATATTATTAATAGCACATTTTCTGGGAACAACTGTAATGGTATTATTCCAGAATCATGTTTTCCATATGAAGCTATTGATGTAAATGGTTGTGATGCTGATGATTGTGATCATGACCCCATTATCTGTAATGAAAAATGCGAAAACTGGGAAGAACTTATTATTCCAATTTTAAATTATGGTATATGGACTCCTGATGGAACTTCTGAGGATATTGAAGCAATTAAATCACAGATTATGCAAGATGGTCCAGTTGCTGCCTATATGTTGATTACTTATTATGTACATGGTAATGATAATATTGATGATTGGGGGTGGTTACATAATGATCCTGATGATTATTATCCCTATCCAGGGTCAACTAAAAATATAAATCATGTTGTTGTTATTGTTGGATGGAAGGATGATCCATCTATTGGTAACGGTGGTTATTGGATATGTAAAAACAGCTGGGGAACAGAATGGGGATATAATGGATTCTTCAACATAGAGTATGGTAGTTTAAATATTGATAGCTCCCAAATAGACTGGGTCGATTATGATTCTGAGAGTGTTAACAGTTGGAGACCTGTGGCAGATGCTGGTGGAATTTACTATGGAAATGTTGCACAAGAGATAATATTTGATGCAAATGGTAGTTTTGATCATGAAGGAAAGATTAATTCATATGGATGGGACTTTGGAGATGGCAATAAAGGATTTGGAGAGACAACAACCAACGTTTACGACTCTGAAGGAACATATCCTGTGATGTTGACTGTTATTGATAATGAAAGCAACACAGGAACTGATACAACATGGATTTTTATAGGTAAATCAAACAATCCACCTGGTAAACCAGCTATAAATGGTCCAACAAATGGCAATATAGAGACATCTTATAATTATACGGTTTCTGCAACAGATCCAGATGGTGATGATATTTACTATTATATTGTCTGGAGGGATATGCATCATCAAGTTTGGATTGGTCCCTATAGTTCTGGTGAAGAAATAAAATTAAATCATACTTGGATTGACAAAGCAACATATAATATAAAGGTTAAAGCTAAAGACACTTATGATTTTAAGAGTGACTGGGAAACACTAACTGTCACTATGCCACGAACCAAAACTCCTCTGAATCATCCATTACTTAGTTTGTTTTCTCGTTTCATCAACTTGTCCCAAATTCTTCGAATACTATTGCAACAACTGAGATAAAATAAAAACACCACTTTTTTTCTTTTTTAAAAAAAGAGGAGGCTTGGGGCTCCAAATCCTTCTTAAAGGTTCAATTAAGATACTTTGGAGCCCCAAAGGCGGACTGGTTAGCTATTAGATGGGATTTTCTCAGGGATAGTTAATATATATTTGAGTGTTATGTGATACAAGATATTTTGCCTATCTTTTTTCTTTATCTTACCGATCTTGATAGGTAAATGATTTACAATAATACTCTTTGTTAAATCATATATAAAAAATTTTTTTGTTAGAGTAACAAAATGTAAAAAAGTCAGATAAAAACTAAATTTTATTTTTAAGTTTCTTACTTTGTGATATTATTCTATCTCTTATATTACTATTACATTCTATTTCAAGAAAGATAAATTCATCATATTTTATATCAATAATATTTGCTTTATCATAAATCCATGATACAAGAGATTGTGAATCGGCATTAACAGGAAGTTTTATTTTAAATCTAATAAGTTGGGGGAGTGTTTTATAGATTATATTTAATAACTCGTCTATATTTTCTTTTTTTTCAACAGAAATTGGAACATATAATTGATTTTTTAGAATACCTATTTTAGTTAAAAAATCAATTTTATCATTTATCTTCTTTTTTGAAATTATATCGGTTTTATTAAAAACAATAATAACTGGTGATTTTACACCAATTTCTACTAGTTCATTTAATGATACGTTTAACTTGTTTGCAATTATTTCGTCTTTTTCACTAATATCTGCAATTAATAAAACAATGTCAGCAACTTCAATTTCTTCAAGTGTTGAATGAAATGCATCGATGATATACGCAGGTAAATTTTCAATAAATCCGACAGTATCGGTTAGTAGAATTGGAATATTTTTATTATCAATTTTCCTTGTTATTGTAGATAGTGTCGAAAAAAGTTTTCCTTCAACCTTAACTTTCTCACCTGATAAAAGATTTAATAAGCTACTTTTTCCAGCGTTTGTATAACCTGCAAGAGATACTAGATAATATCCACTAGTATGTCTATGTCTTCTTCTTAATTCTCTCTGATCTCGAATATTTTCAAGTTGTTCTTTGATCTTTTTAATTTGTTTTTTTATTGTCTCATAATAATCATCGACTTGGTATTCCCCGCCAGCCATAAAACCTGGATGTTCCCCAGCTCTTGCCCGATGAATAAGTTCTCTTACAAAAGGTCTTTCATAATTTAACTGAGCAAGTTTAACTTGGAGTTTCGCTTCTTTTCTATCTGCATGTTTATCAAAAATTGAAAGAATTAATCTTATTCTATCAAATACCTCTACATTTAATATTTTTTCTAGATTAAACCATTGGGAGGGTTTAAGATCACCATCAACAACTACAAGATCTATTTTTTCATTAAAATTTTCAATAAATTCTTTTATTTCTTGTGTTTTTCCTTTTCCAATATAGCTATTAACATCGGGAATGTTTCTTCTTTGAAAAAAAGCTTTTATTACATTATAATTTAAAGTATTTGCTAGATCAGTAATTTCAGTTATATCATTTCTTAATGTTACTAATATTACATTGCCACTCATATTTATATTTTGTATATTATCCTTTTGAATTTAAGAGTAATTGTAAAAATTAAAAATTTTAGAACGATATTTGTAAATAAATTAAAAAATATCACAAATAAATGATATAATATTCGGCAATTGTAGTTAATAAATTCGATAGATTTATTTAATATAAATGACAAATATAAACATGGTAAAAATTAACAAATAAAAGGGAGGTGATATTGATTCAAATAAATGTTGTCGGGTCAGTATCTGATAGAGATGAAATTATTGATATTCAAACTGCTGTAAAGGTTTTTGTAGTGGCAAAAAGAATGATTGATCTGACTGATACTCATGAATCAGAAATAGTTGAAGTAGAACCTCCGATATCGCATAATAAAAATAACAAAAAACAACTTACTTTTTCAAATCTACGATTACCAATTTTAACTATTAAAGGATTCAATTGAATTTTCGTTAACTTTTAATTCTTAAATCTATTTAATCGCAAATAAAGTGAGTATATTGTGACTATAAAACAAATTAAAGTCGGATTTGATAATTATAGTTATATCATTTTTTGTCAAGAAACAAAAAAAGCTGCACTAGTGGATCCTGGATATGATGCATCAAAATTAATAGATTATATTAAATCAAATAATTTGAATTTAACTTATATTATTGCAACTCACTATCATAGTGATCATACTGGTGAAATAAAAAAAGTTAAAAATTTATTTCTATCTTCAAAAATTATTGCTTCTAAATTTATCAATTCAAATTATAACATTGACAAATTAATTTCAGATAAAGAGCAATTAAAATTAGGAAATATTACTCTAGAATTTTTATTAACTCCTGGTCATACACCTGATGGTATGTGTATTATAGTTGATAATAAAGCAATAATCACAGGCGATACTTTATTTATTGGTGATTGTGGAAGAGTCGATTTACCTGGAGGATCTTTAGAAGAAATGTATAAAACATTAAATGAAAAAATAAAACCTCTCCCTGACCATTTTATTGTATATCCCGGTCATGATTATGGACATAAACCTTTTGATACTCTTGGTAATTTAAGACCAAGCCTTATTTCTTTAATTGAGGGAATTAGAAAAACTCTTTAATATTAATGAATAGTAAATTTTTTCAAATTTTATATTTCAAGATATTAATAAAAAATTAAATCTTTTAAAATCCATTGAAAAATAATTATGAATCTTTGAATAATTCACGTCCTTTATAAATATATTGAGCACCGGATAAAACAGTTAATATTAAGGCAATCACGGTTACAAAAAGATAAAAAGGTAATTCTAGAAGTGCAAATACTACAGCAATCATCTGTGATTGAGTTTTGATTTTTGCTATTATCGATGCTACAATAACAACACCTTTTGAAGCTGCAATAATTCGGAATCCTGAAACTGCAAATTCTCTAAATATTATAATAATTATTATCCAATCAGGAAGGGTATTTATTGAAACTAAATAAACAAAAACACTAATAACTAGGATTTTATCAACTAGTGGATCCATAAACTTACCAATATCTGTAATCTTATCTTTACTTCTAGCAATATATCCATCAACAGCATCTGTAAGACAAGCAATTAAGAATACAATGGTTGCATAGTATACATTGTATTCAATATTGGAATACAAAAATAAAAAAATAAAAGGAATTAAAAACAATCTAAAAAAAGAAAGTTTGTTTGGTAAATTCATAGATATAAATATCAACTGTAGTTTAAATATTTTTATAGATTAACCAAATTAAAAAAAATAAAAATATTATTTATCTTTATTTTTCAAAAATATTAAAAAATATTCCCTGGTTAAAAAAATATATTGATCAACAATCAAACCAAAGCCTATTGCAAATAAGATAATGAAAAATAAAAATTCTGAAATATAAAATACTGTTTTTTTGAAGTTTGGTTTGGTAATTGTTTAAAACCAATTAAAAACTTCTTCAGACCAATTTATATTTCCAATTCTAAATCTTTTTAATTGACTGCTTTTGTCATTAATAATTTCGATTATTAAATTGGAGATATCTTCAATTTTCATATTGGAACAATCGATTTCAAATATTTTTGATTCTTCATGTCTTTCAACAGCTTCGCAAAGTATAATATCAAGAATCTCAGCTTCTATATTTTCCTTTATTTTTTCTTTTTTCCATTTTCTTTTTTTTAAATTCTTATAAAGTATTTTAGGGTGACATCTAAATATAATAATTTTATCAATATTTTTTAAAAGATGAGATAGATGCCCCTCCAAAATTAATAAATCTTGCATTGCATAATTTTCAATAATAAATTTTTCTATTTTTTCTATGTCAACAATTAGTGAATCCCTTTTTACATCTTTATCTATTATAAATTTATTATCACAGGCGATTTTATTTAGATCAATAATATTAAATCCTTTATCTTTTAAAATATTTGCAACTGACGTTTTTCCAGTGCCAGGTGTACCAGTAATTGCAATAATCATAATTCTAAACTAATGTATGATAGTCATAACCTCTGAAACCTGTTTTAAAGCAGTAGTGTAGCTGTTGAAAATCCTTTCTAAATTCTTTTATATCTGCTTTTATGTGCTTTGTATCTTCTTTTTTCAAAAGAACTCTTTTAAAATATTTAGCGATTTCATCCATTTCTTTTTCTTTCATCCCAATTCGTGTAAGTTCAGGTGTACCAAGTCTTAATCCAGATGGATTTAATGGATCTTCATCACCAGGGATCGTATTCATGTTAGTAATAACTCCTGCTTCTTCAAGTTTTTTAGATGCCTCTTTACCCTTACCAGGTCCTATTTCAAGAAGGACCTGATGAGATTTTGTAAAACCTAAACTTTCACCAAAAACCTTAAAACCGCGTTCATGTAAAGCTAAAGCTAAAGCCTGTGCATTTTTTATTGTTTGCTTTGCATAAGCTTCACCAAATTCTAAATGTTCTGCAAATGCAATTGCTTTTGCTGCGACATGATGAAGATGATATGAAGATGTGGCACCTGGAAATACCCCAAAACCAAGTTTTCTTAAAAATGATTTATCCTCATCTGTATCTCCTTTATGATTGGAAAGAACCAATCCACCTTGAGGTCCTGGAAGTGTTTTATGGGTACTACCTGTTACAACATCAGCACTCTCCCTTAAGGGATCTTGAAATTGTTTGCCGCCAATCAATCCTAATACATGTGCAGCGTCATAAATCAAATATGCACCAACCTCATGAGCTGCTTCTGCAAGTTCCTTAATTGGACTGGGAAATAAAAAAACAGATCTTCCATTTAAAGCAAGTTTAGGTTTAATTCTTTTAATAAGTTTTACCGCTCCGTCTATATCAATGTTCATTTTTTCATCATTAAAAGGATAAGAAATAAGATTAATACCACGAACTCCAGCAGCACCCCATTTTCCAAAAGAGATATGAGCACCATTTGATAAATCAAGCACTACTGCTGTTTCACCAGGTTTAATTAAAGCCTTTAAAACCCCAATATTTGCAGTAGTTCCAGCCGTAGGCCTTACATCTGCATAGCTGCAATTAAAAAGTTTTTGTGCTAGGTCCATTGCCTTTAATTCAACAAGATCAAAAAATTTACAACCTTCATAGTATCTATGACCCGGAGTTCCTTCTGCATAACGGCCATGAAAATCTGTAATAAGCATTTCTCTGCAAAGAGGGGATAAAACATTTTCACTTGCAATTAGTGGAATTGAATTTGCAAATAATTCATTGTTTTTCTTTGCTTGTTTTCTGATAAATTCAACCTCATCATACAAATTCATTGAAATCACACAAAAGCGATAATTAAGTTCTTAATAAAAAGGTAATGGAAATTTTATCTTATTTCGATTAAATTTCTATAGGATTTGGTAAGCATTTCTATTCCACCTTTTTTTATTAAAATATTATCTTCGATTCTTACACCACCAAAACCTGGAATATAAATGCCTGGTTCTATTGTAAAAACCATATTTTCTTTTAATATTAATTCAGAATTAGATGAAATTCTTGCTCCACCATCATGAACAGATTGTCCTAACGAGTGACCTGTGGAATGAACAAAACGCCCCTTAAATTGTGTTTTATTAATGCTTTCTTCAACTAAATTATGAACTTTTTTTGCAATTGACCCAGATCTAGCATTTTCAAATCCAATTTTTTGTGCCAATAGAACAGCTTCAAACATCTTTTTTTGTTTGGAATTGGCCTTTCCAAAAATAAAACAACGTGTTATATCAGAATTATATCTTTTATAGCATGCTCCAAAATCACATAAAACAATATCTCCCTTATTTAGTTTAACAACTCCATGTGAATAATGGGGTTCAGCAGTGTTTTTTCCAAAAGAAGATATTGTTTCAAAAGAAGGTTTTTCTGCTCCATTTTTTTGTATTAAATAATTTATTTCTGCAGCCAGTTCATATTCAAATATCCCTTCATATAAAATTTCAGGAATTTTTTCAACAACCTTGTCAACGATACTGCATGCTTTTTTTATTTGTTTTATTTCATTTTCATCTTTTATAAGTCTTGTTTTATCAAGAGCATTTGTTACATCAAAAAAGGTTGCTTTGGGAAAATGGGTTTCAAGTCTTAAAAAATTTTTAACAGTTAGCCCTCTAAAATTTAAACCAATATTTTTACTAGAAGAAATTTTTGTTTTAAGTATTTTATAAAAGTCTTTTTCATCTTTATAAACATTAATTTGAGAACCACACTTTTTTGCAGTTTCTGCTTCAAGAGCAGAAACCAAAAGCTCAACATTTCCGCTAGGATATAATATTGCAGATGCACCTTCAAAAATACCTGTTTTTAAATCTGTAACATAAAAAAAGTTTTCATCAATAAAGGGTTCAACTGAATTTTTAATTATTACAAAATCAAGATCTTTTTCAAAATTTTTAAATATATTTTGAATCCTTTTTTTCAAATACGCACCGCCGGTTTAATTAATTTAAAAATTTTTAGATAGCTAAAATTAGAAAAATCATATGAATAATATATTAAATTAAATGAGAAAAATTTGGCTATTTATATTGTTTAATTAGACCATGTAGTTGTGTTAAATCATTTTTAATAATTTCTACTTGTTTCATTTTTTCTTGTTCGAAACTTTTTAATATTTCTGGTAAGGGCTTTGTAAGTTTATAAATATGAACAGGTCTTCCTTTCCCCTTCTTTTTTAAATCTCTTTTTTTTGCCCATCCTCTCCTTCGCATTTCCTGCATGGCAACACTTACTTCAGGTTGTCGGAGATCTGCACCTTGTTCAACTTCAGCAGATCGACACTCCTCAACCTGGGATATGAACATAAGTGTTTTTGCTAGGTTTTTGGGCATCCCTAACTCAGCAAATAATTCGACTGCTTTATCGTCTTTCTCATCCAATACAAATGAATTTTTTCGCTTCATGTTCTCCTCATTTTGTAATTCATTTGTCAGTATTTATAATTTTCTTATTTTTTCAAATCCAGATAGGTTTTTTTTTATTGAGACTTCGTATTTTAATGTTACTTTCATTCAACATTTTCTTTGCAAGTTCGTCTGGATAGTCACCAGAATACACGATTTCTATAACACCAGCATTGATTAACATTTTAACACATACAACACATGGAGTATTAGTACAATACAAAACAGAATCCTTTATTGATACACCAAATACTGCAGCCTGAATTATTGCATTTTGTTCAGCATGAAGCCCTCTACATAATTCATGTTTTTCACCAGATGGAACATTTAAATTTTCCCTTAGACATCCTACTTCAGAACAATGTTTTAGACCTTTTGGTGCACCATTATATCCAGTACTTAAAATATGCTTATCTTTTACTAGAATTGCACCAACCTTTCGTCTGAGGCATGTACTTCTCTTCGAAACAACATGTGCCATTTCCATAAAATATTCGTCATAAGAAGGTCTGCTGTCCATAAAAATCAAAATATAATAGATAAAATGGCTTAATAAAATTATGATTTTTAAAAATTATTAGAATTTTTAATTGTCTCATCGTTATTATTAAAAATTAAAAAAAGATATACTTTAGTATTATTTCTCACAATATAGGGGTTAAAGTATGGCGCACAAATATGGTATTTATCAATCTACATCTAAAAGTTGTGTATTTTACAAACAAGATGAAGATGGCAATCAATCAACATTTAATATTTTTATTAAAAAATCAAAAGATGAAGAAAAAAACGATATCTTTGTTTTTATCGATAACGAACAATTGAATAAAGATAATTGGTCTCCAACTGAAGAGACAGATATTAAAGATGTAATTAAAGCCTTTGGTGGTTGGGCAACTGATGCACCTATTGTTTTCGAACTCGAGGCCCATAAAAGTATGGGTCATTGTTTAAGCACAATTTTGAAAAAAGAATCTCAGGAATAATATATGTTTTATTTCTTTAGTTTAATATCAATCTCTTGAAAATCTTTTGGAACAAATGAATTTTTAAAAACCTTTTTCGCTTCATCGTCAATGGCTTTACTATCTAGATATCTTGGACTAATATGGTTTAAAAATAATTTTTCAACATTTGCTCTTTTTGCAATTTCAGCAGCCTGAAATGCGGTTGTATGACCATATTCAATTGAAACATCTTCAAGGGTCGATTCAAACGTTGCTTCATGAATTAAGACATCTGCATCCTTTGCAAAATCAACCATCTTCTCTATAGGTCTTGTATCACCAGAGATTACGATTTTTCTACCTTTTCTTGGTGGGCCTAGAATCATTTCTGGAGTTATTTTTTGCCCATCTTTTAATTTTACTGTTTGACCCTTTTGTATTCTACTAAAAAGTGGTCCTTCAGGAATTCCCATTTTTAATGCCTTTGATTTATTAAATTTCCCAGGTCTGATCTTTTCCTCTAGAGAGTAACCTAATGCAGGAATACCATGATTAACTCTAATAATTTTAATTAGATATTCCTTGAAATCTAGTTCAATTCCTTCATCAATTTCATGAGTAATTATTTGATAATTAGGTTTAAAATAACCAAGGGTAAGTAATTGTTTAACTAATTGATTTATTCCTTCAGGTCCATATATGTGAATTGGGATATCTCTATCATTAAGTTGCATTGTTTGAATAAGGCCAGGTATTCCCAGAAAGTGATCCCCATGAAAATGGGTGATAAATATTTTAGATATTTGCATATAGCTAAGTTTTGATTTTTGAAATTGTCTTTGGGTTCCTTCACCACAATCAAATAGTAATATTTCCCCTCCTCTTTTTAATGCAATTGAGGTAACATTTCGTTTTATTGTTGGCCAGCTACCACCAGTTCCAAGAAATATTATTCTCAATTGTGTCATTAAGAACTGTGATACTCCTTTATTGTAAAAGCATTGTGGTTATTTTTTAAAATATTAACAAATTATAATTACTTAATTTTGGTCCATTAGATACATTAGGATGTTAGTTTATTATGTATATAAAGCACTTTTATAGTATAAGGTTTTTTCCTCATGATTTTTTGGAAGACTCTCTTATTTATATTGTTTATTGCTATTGTTGCTGTCTTGGTTTACTATATCTGCTTTAATCCAGAGGTAACAGTTGATTGGGAAAGAAAAATTATAAGTTGGTTTCAATCTCTTTAAGATATTTAATCATAGTTTCTATTAGTATTTGATTTTTATTCTCCTTATTAAAAATGATACTTAAAATTTTAAATGATGACTTATTATAAATTGTGTGGTTTGATTTTGTAAAATATCTGTCATAGAAAATTTTAAATCCTTATAGTTACAAATAGTACTTGGGGTTGTAGAGATTTTTGGTAATGTCCTAGTTTAAGATAGTTTATATACTTAAAACTATATGTACTCTTGGTGTAAACATATGGCTCGTCCAAGAGGAAATATCAAGGTTATTTGTCAGAACAATAGGTG
>CAYFVP010000024.1:0-8958 GCA_964346655.1 uncultured Thermoplasmatales archaeon | reverse complement strand
TAACATTTCTCTAAGGAGAGTACATGTTACCTTTTTTGGATAATTATAGATATTCATTAATGTTTTTCGACAAATCACACATATACAACTAATGTTACCGATCTCAGTTGACATTACATTATCTTTTGGCTTTGCATTTTTAATCGAAAAAATTAGGAATAAAAGTGCAAGATTGTGAATAAAAGTGCAAAATGGAATAAAAATGAAAAGCTGTATCTCTTAATTAAAATGATATTTTTAACAATTTCTAGGAGATAGAATGCCTACTTTACTTTTAATATGGATTATTCGTAATACTTTATAAAAATTAATTTTATCTAGTTAATATTACCAATTTTTTGATAACTATACAATATCAATATTTATTTACCAATGTCCTCAAAAAATGTTTTTTCAATTCTATAAAAACAGTGACGATCATTGTGAAGACTACTGGTCAGGGATTCAGACTTTGCTGTACAACCCCCTTTACATTCCTTTCCATGCATACAATCCCTACAGTTTTCCCCCAAATCATCCATTTTAAAATTCCTATTATACAAAAAGGTATTTGGATCGTGCCAGATCTCCAAAATATCCTTATCACGAATATTCCCTTCAATAAAATCATCAGACAATGTAAGACAACCTTTTATACCACCATCACTTTGAATCCCTAAAATCCTTTTACCTGCCCAGCATCCTTTCCAATCTGTTGAAGAACCTAACATTGGAATATATTTTGAATAGAAACCAAAGTTATGGGCACCTCTGATAAAAATCTTGTGGGAAAAATACCCTTTTCTAAGAGAAGCAATCAGGAGTCCCAATGAATAATATTCTCGATCAGACAAAACCATTTCTCTAGGACATCTACCAATGGGAATCGCTTCCTGGATCTGCCAATCAATATCCTCTTTGATGACAAGATCTCTTATTCTCATTATTTCATTAAAGTTCATTTTAGTAATAGTGGTTATAGCTCCAGTCGATAAACCAGTGTTTTTTGATAGACGTAAAAATTCAATTACTTTGTCGAAAGATCCTTCTACATTTCGAATATAATCGTGTGTTTGTTTTGAGGCTCCATCTAATCCAATCTGTACAGAGTCAACCTCTATCTTAGCTAGCATGGGAACTATTTTTCTTGCATTGACAAATCCATTTGAAACAATGGAGAGTTTCATATCAAGATCTTTAATTTCTTTACCGATAATATACCAATCCTTACAAAGAAAGGGTTCACCACCAAACAAAGTTATACCCTTAAAACCTAATTTTGCTAAATCATTACACAATTTTAATCCTTCTTTAACAGATAATTCATTAGGTCTTGCATTTCCAGCAGATGAACCGCAATGCAAACATTTTAAATTGCATTTTAGGGTAATCTCCCAGACTACTAAACTAGGCATATACTCATTGGTATTTTTCATTTAAATATTATACTAATAGATAATTTATATAACTTTTCACAAGATTAAAGTTCATAATAAAATAAGAAAGTATTTCTTTATTATTCCATGAAGCAGATACCTTAGGCTGAAAATAAAATACTTTACTAATCTTATTTCCATTTGTTTAAAAAATTGTCTAATGAAAATCTATTTATAAAAATAACCTTATATAATTAAAAGAGCTAGCCATGAAAAAATTAATAATTTCGGCAATAATTATTCTCTTTTTATTAAATTCAACATTTTCAGCAATGAGTGAAACATCTTTTAATAATGAAAATAATTTGAATAATAACAGTGATATTACTAGATGTGAGGGTTACACGCTTTTAAGTGTTCATGCAAAATATAGCCGAGTAATATTAATCGATATGAATGGAAAGGTAATACGTCGATGGTGGCACCTTTTTCCATTTCCAGCAAAAATTCTTCCAGAAGGAAATATTATTTCTGCGAAAAAATCTGATGAGCCCTCATCACATTCAGAATCTGATATGTCTGAGATTATACAGGAAGACTGGAACGGCAACGTATTATGGAATTTTACTAATTGGGATTTAAATGAAGCAAGACAGCATCATGATTTTCAAAGAGAGGGAAATCCAGTGGGTTATTATGCTCCAGATCAAAACTTTGTGTTAAATGGAAAAACTCTGATACTTGCACATAAAAATATAATAAATGATAATATCAGTGATAAAGAGCTAATCGATGATGTCATCTACGAAGTGGATTGGGCAGGAGATCTAACTGGTTTTGAATGGTATGCATCCGAACATTTTGATGAGTTTGGATTTAGTGAGGAAGCAAAACAAGCTATAAGAGGATATCCTGGGTGTAACTGTACTATTGAAAGAATGGAAGAAGGTGACTGGCTTCATATTAATTCTATTTCACTTATCGGTCAAAACCATTGGTATGAAAGCGATCCTGAAAAATATTGGTATTTAAAACCAGAAAATATAATTCTTAATTCGCGACATGCAAATTTTATTGCAATAATCAGTAGAGATAATGGATCTGTTGTTTGGAGAGTCGGACCATATTTTTCTGAATATTCTAAAAATGAAAATACCTTAAGTCAAATTATTGGTACGCACAATGCCCATATGATTCCAAAAAATCTCCCTGGTGAAGGTAATATTCTTGTTTTCGATAACGGAGGGGAAGCTGGATATGATAATAAAGAATGTCCGTGTATATTTAGAGGCTTTTCAAGAGTTATTGAGTTTAATCCAGTCACAAAAAAGGTTGTATGGGAGTATAAAAATTCATATGGGAGGCATATTACCCTATTTTTGAAAATTTTATGGTTATTAATTCCAAAGGGAAAAATGCACCACTTTTATAGCTCATATGTAAGTTCAGCTCAACGTCTACCAAATGGAAATACAATGATTACTGAGGGAATGGTAGGAAGGGTTTTTGAAGTAACAAATATGGGTAAAATTGTCTGGGAGTATAATCTTCCACCTTGGCTTCCTATCCTTAATTATAAAAATAGATTAGTATACCGAGCCTATCGAATTCCACCGGAGTGGGTACCAGGTAATCCATCAGGATATCAGTATTGGGAATATTGAAAACAAGATATTTCTAATAATAAGTAAAGCCAAGGGATAGATATTGTTTCATATTTACCAGTAAAAAAATATTTTATTCGAGTAGATTTAAAATTATAGCAAAGAAATAAATAGAGTTATATATGCAATACAATTCTCAAATATTGTTTAAAATTTAAAGGGTGAGGAGATTTATGATAGCAGAAACTGAGTCAGCATGTAGTGAAAAAATTTGGAAGAAATTTTTAAAAAGACATTGGAAAATGTTAGTTTTATTTGTAGTAGTAGCTGCTTTAGCAATTATAGGTGCAATATATGTCTTTTTATGGCTTGTTGGAGAGGCTCAAGTAACTGGTCTTGTACCAACGACCTTGAATTTATGGACAATAGGAAATATCGTGACCTTTTTGTTACATCTGATTTTCTGGGAAGTTATTTTCATTGGAATCCCGGTAATAATTATTATAGCAGCCATATATTTCCTATGGTGGAAAAAATTACCTGATACAGAAAGAAAGGAATATAGGCGCGGACATCTTTTCGGCAAACGCTCACGGTGGACAGACGGAGGAGGAGCAATATCCCTATTTATCAATATTGTGTTCATCATCAAGGTTTATCTTGATGGAAACTGGGATGTTCCTATTGCCACTTGGAAATTTGACTATCTTGTGTATTCTTATCTTTGGGCATTAATCTGGATTTTAATAATAATCGGAATTCCAATTGCTATAGGAGCCACCTTATGGCTACGCTATGAGATGAAAAAGATATCCTAGAATCTTTTATCTAGATAGATGGATAAGGTTTGGATTTATTTATAACTCTTACAACTATAGCAAAAGGAAACGGACCATATCAATAGTTAAATGAAATTCATATTGCTATGTGGATAACATAAGTTTTAAAAAGATATAATAAAAAATTATGTTTTTGAATATGCAATTTTTACATTTTTTCTTTATATAACTTGAACCTTGGTATTATATAAATAAATAAAATCGATAAATAACTTGTGTTTTAATGTAATTATTTGTAGATAGAATATATCTGGGTTAATCCAAATTAACAAATATTATTTTTATCCGTAAGTATTATAAATATTAATTATTTAAATATTTACAAACGGCGGAGGTATCATTTATAAAAACAGTAAAAAATCTACTCGTATTTTTAATATTTTTTATCTTAATTCTGGATTGTAACAGTATGGTCAGTGGAAATTTTGTATCTACTTCACCTATTGTTAAATACATATCCAGCAATGATTTAATTCCTAAAAGTGCATTTATTGGGCCAATGGATATTGATCTCAAAGATGCGGCATTTCATAGATCATGCGGTCGTTATCATGGAGAATATTGGTATTTCGATGGAATCTTTGATAACGGATATAGTATTGTGCTTGGTGTTATTATTATTTCCAAGGGTTCTAGTGGTTCCTGCTTCTATGGCTTTAAAGTTTATAACAACAGTAAAGTGGAAATTGAAGTAGGAAAAAGTGTTCCTATGAAAGAAATTGAAGCATCCGAAGATTTTCCTTTTATAAAAGTATCTGGAGAAAAATTAATAGAATTAGACTGGGATAGATACAATGATACAGGAGAATGGATTTATAACGTTTCATTTGAAATGGATGGTCAAGTGGTCAATTTACAGTTCAAAGGTACAACAGAGGGTTGCAAGGGGAAGATCCGTAGAGCATGGTGTAGTCCTGTATTACCTAAGGCAACTATTGAAGGAACACTTATATTGAATGAAGAAAAGATAAATGTTAGTGGATTAGGTTATCATGAACACCTCTGGGCGATTACCTTACCAATATGGGAGTGGGGTTGGTATTGGAGTAAAATAGTTGGTAATTCATTTAGCCTGACTTTGGCAAAGGTTCTGTGGACACCTTGGTGGGTACAAGCCGAGGCTGCAATTTTATCCCCAGATAATGCTAGCTACATATTTATCAAGCCAGAGAATATCAAGTTTAAGGCTACCAAATATAGATTTAATAATAGAAGATTTATTCCTACAAAATTTATAATAAAGATATGTGATCCAAATAATTCTATCTATATCAATGCCACAATGGATACAATAAACATCCATTGCAGTAGTACCGGATTCTTATATCGTTACTGGAGATACCATGTAAAAGTAAACGGTGAAATAACTTATGGTTCCTCTACTGAAGTGATAGAGGATCAAATTCAAATAATGGAATTTATGAGATTTCGATAGAGGTTTTGTAAATTTTTTTTAAAAACTATATGTATTGCTTCCAAAATATAATAATATCCTTAGAATTAGAGCTTATAGGTCAAGTTACTGCCAATCTAAGGATATTTCATTTCAATTAAATATTTAATAGAAGAATAAAAAGATTGTACGCCTAGGGGGTCGATATTATTTTGTATTTATCAGTATAATTTAGATATCCACGACTACATAAAAAAGTGATTGTCCAATTAACAGTACTTCCGAAGGTAAAAAAATGAGAAAACACGAGGCTCCAACGGGAGAGAAATGAGTAAAAGGACTAAGGTATTTTTGACAAATTATTAGACATAAATCTGAGAAGGAAAGAGCTTTTTGTGTACAAATTAACGTTCTAATTTAAAATAAACATTATTTTCATTGAGTATTAAAGAAATCAGCAATTCATTCTAAAAGTTGGTAAGGTATATTCTCATTAAAAAAGGATTACTATTCTACGTATTGAGAGACCACTTCTTGTAACTTTTGTATCTTCTGCTTCAGCAGTTATCGAGACAAATTTTATTCCATCGGGGGCACAGACAAAGGAGCTAAGATGGAAAGAATAGGGCATTTCTGCTGGTACAGTTTCGGTCCATCCATGGGAAAAGTCCAAGTCATTCATAAAAAGATAATCGAACGTTACATTAAAAAAAACAGTTACATCTTCAGTTTTGTGATTTAACATATCTATCGCAAAGCCCAATCCAATATCTTTGCCACTAAAACCAGTAGATATATTGATCTCAACATCATCACCAGATGTTGTGAGAGATTCCACATTAGCAATAGAAGTTGGCAGAACTAGTGTAATCAATAGCATAAAAATACTAATTCCAAATATTTTTTTCATATCATATCTCCTATTACTATAAAAAAAAGTTATTTTCGCTTTATTAAATTTGTTAATTTAAATTTGAACATTCTATAATTTTTAGGATATTTTTATCTTAATTGTTCAAAAAATAGGATTATAAAATTTGATATTTGAACGATAAATTAACAAAATATGAGAAAGAACTTTATTTTGTACAATTTTTTATAAATAAAACTTAAATAATCTATTTTTTGTGCATATAATAGGTCTAAAAAATGAGTTATTACATTATTGGTATTGGTATCGCAATAGGAATTGCAATAGGTTTTTCATTCGGAATTGCAGTGGGAAAAAAACAAAAACTTTGGTCGGAGATGACTGAAGAGGAAAAGAGAACCCGAAAGATCTCAATTGGTGTTGGAATAATCATACTAATATTTGGTGTCCTGGTTGGTTTATGGCAGTATATTACATTTTAATAGAAATAAATTTTATTCGGTAAAATATATTGGATTAATATGAAAATAAAAACATCACGATGGACGTTGCTTGCTGCAATAATCTTTACCATCAATACAGCATATTGGTATTGGAAACATCCTAATGATACGGTTGGAATTATCATCTATGCAGTTGCAGCAATTATATTTTACATTGCAACAATAGGGAACTGGAAAAGTGGTAACTAACATTTAGGCATCAGTCTAAAACTAGTCTCAGATGGAATACTGTCATCTAGCCAATCATCAATAGATCGTTGAATAAGACGTCTGCTCCTCCAGTAATCATCATGTTTCTTTTTGAATCTTTCAAGTAAATTTCTTTGATCTTTGCTTGAAATTTTTACTCCAAGGAGATAGGATAATTCTTCTATAGCACTGTAGCTTATTATTCTGTCTGGTTTCTCACAAAAAAAGCTTCAATAGTTGGTTCTTCCCTTCCTTGCAGGTAGAAAAAGGTTTTATCCTTGTATCTTGCACTTCTTATCATTGGAAACTTCTGTTGTAAATTACGAGCAGTAGAAACTACAAAATCCGAAATCAAGTATCCATCTGTCATCAGCCTATTAAGGAGTTGTATTCCGTTTTTTCTAACAATATGATTTCCTTGTCTGCTATGTCCATTTAAACCTCTTGTTAAGTTGGTAACTGTTCCAATGTTTAGTCCATACATTTGTGCTGCTTCAGTTTTAGTATAACCATTTTTAATTGCTTTGATAACCTTGTTCTTTGTTTCAATTGGTATCGTTCTAGATTTATAGAGATATTTACAACGGTTATATATTGTGCTTCTATCAATACTATATTTTTTTGATAGGTCTTTTATTTGATGACCTTCTTCAATGAGTTTAGCAATATGTTCACAGTCTTTTTTTGTAAGCTTTTTTGCTACCATTAATTGAAAAACCGAAAGTGATTATATATAAAGATATTGAAATCATATTTTTTAGGGACATGTTATCAGTAGTTCCAAAAGTTGATTTTACCATAAATCTTTTATATCACCTAACACATTTTATTCCCACAAAATTCCCACAAAGTATTGGGGGGAAAGAATAAATGAAGAGGAAATTGTTAAGTAAGATGCTTGTACTTGGAATTATAATTTTTATTTTATGTTCTGGAATTGGTCATTCAGCAACGATAAATTCAGATAATGATACTTCTAATTTATTTGATAAATCATTTAAAAAAGGATATATGGATCTTGAAATTGTCTCTATTAATTATGATATTGTTTGGTTTTATTCTGATCCAAGAGCTCCGCCTAAATATAAAAAAGAAAATGAAATTGTTATTAGAAATAATGGTCCTGAAGAGTTTTGAGGTAAAATAAATTTTACAAAGGAAATTAAGACATTGGGATCAAAAAAGAATGAAGTCATGAGAGAAACTTCCATTAATGTGATTATTAAACCTGGTGAATCTTATACTTATAAGGGTTTTTTGGAGCGTGGATATGGAAATTCTATTTTAGGATTAATATTATGTATAACGTTTCCAATTGGTATTTGTAAGATTTGTTATTCTGCATATCCTGGTAAATCCGTCAATAATAATGATGATGCGAACCTTAATAATAATATTAAGAGTAAATGGTTTCTACGTCTTTTGTTCTTTTGGTTTCCACATAATGATTGGTTCTAATATGTACAGTAGTTGCTAAGGTAAAAAATGAGAAAGAACAATCATTTTACAGGCGGGAAATAGGAAAAAAGTAATGTTCATTTGTGTGCATTAATGTAGAATTATTTGCTCAAATATTGGTAATTACTCAAAAATAAGAAAAAAAGGGGATAGAGGTATTATTATTTTTATTTCTCTATATGTTTACGGATAGTAATAACGTCATTACCAATTGCATCAAAAGAAACCTCATCACCAGGTTCTATCTTAAGATATTCCAATACTTCAAGTGGTAACCTGATACCTTTATTTTTTACTGTTATAACAAAACCCTCGTCACGTTTCATTTCATACATTACCTCCATTATTTCTTTTTTAGTAACCATAATTAAATAATAATATTTAAAATTATGTGAAAAACACTCAAATACACGTAAAAATATTATATATTTTGTGGTTGATATGAAAAAAATGCCTAATATAACTCTTTCAATGGATAAAGAAAATCAAAAAAAACTTAGGGAACTTGCTAAAAAAGAAAACCGATCTATAAGTAAACAGGTGATACAAATGATGGAGTTTTATATTGAAAATAAAGATAGAAGGTAAAAAATATGTATGAAATATCTATCCCTCTTTATACAGTAGTTGCTAAGGTAAAAAAATGAGAAAGAATGACCATCCAACAGGAGAGAAATGGGTAAAAGGACTAAACTATTTTTACTGATCTAATAAAGATAAATCTGCGAAGGAAAGAGATTTTGTTT
>CAYFVP010000023.1:0-5413 GCA_964346655.1 uncultured Thermoplasmatales archaeon | reverse complement strand
GAAAAAACAAATTTAGAAACTCGTGTAGTGGTACTTGGTCATATACAGCGAGGAGGCCATCCAACATCTATTGATAGAATTATGGCTGCTCGTCTTGGTAACTATGCTGTCAAGGTGTTGATGGATGGTGTAATGGATCATTGTGTAAGTTTAAAAGATGGAAAGTTAGTTACTATACCCTTAGAAGTAGTGGTTCAACCTAAAAAAACTGATGTAAACACTTATTATGAATTAATAAAGTTTCTCACATGAACGGTTGGAAAATTATTTGAGATGATATATGGAGGAAAGATAAAGCAGGATATGCTCAAAAGTTATTTGAACTTGCTGAATATATTTCAAAACGATTATGAGGACAGATATATGGATAAGTATGAATGTTTGACATGTAAACGCACTGCAACTGTAGAGGATGATACAGAAGTTCCAGTATGTTGTGGTAAAAAGATGAAGAAAATACATCGTGAGATTTATCTTCAACCTGCTCATGCTTAGCATGCTCGGCCTTTGGAAAGAGATGATCCGTGTGATGATTTCCGTGCAGGAACATAAAAAAAATTGAGATGTGTTTTACGTATGCTGCTTACACCAGATGCAATACTTTTTGATATGGACGGTGTAATAGTTGATAGTTTGGGCTCTTGGTGGAAATCACTTAATGTCGCTTTGAAGAACTTCAGACAAAAAGAGATATCAGGGGAGGAGTTTATTACCAATTTTTGGGGCCATGATCTTCAAGACAATCTTAAGAGATTAGGAATGGATCAAAAAATCGGCTTCTTTTGTAATAACATTTATAGTGAACATGTTGACGAAATCAAATTATTTCCGGGGACAAAAGCAGTTCTTAAGAAGCTTATTGATTATCCTAAGGCAGTTATCACTAATACACCAAAAGAGTGTGTTTTACAGATTTTTAAAAAATTTGATATAGATTCATATTTTGATGTTATTGTAACTAGTGATCAGGTAGGAAGGGGTAAACCTGCACCAGATATTATTTTTGAGGCATGTAAAAGACTTGATGTAAAACCCAAGAATGTTGTTTTAGTCGGTGATACAGATAGCGATGTAAAGGCAGGATATGCTGCTGGTTGTACAGTTATTGGAATTAATATAGATGCAGATTATACGATAAAGAATATTTCAGATTTGATTAGCATTATAAGAAATTAAAGAATTCTTATTTGTTTTTTACCTATTTTTCAACAATAATTAAGTTATGATTTTATATTTTTACCAGTTTGAGGATATGATAAAGGTGATTAAAATATGGCAAAGAAAGAAGGTAAAAAAGGTAAATTAAGTATTAAACCAAAAAAGAAAGAAAAAATGGAAATAACAGAAAGAAGACCATATGATCTTTGGACCGACTTTGATCAAATGTTCAATAGATTCAGATCAGATATAGATGATCTTTTCTGGTCGCCGTATAGACAATTTCCTTTAGTGTTTAATGAGTTAAGAACACCATCAACAGATATTGCTGATCACGGTGACAAATATGAAGTATGTGCAGAGATGCCAGGTATTCCAAAGAATGATATCAACATTGAAGTAACACCTAATAGTATTGAAATATCTGCTGAACATCAAGAAAGTGAAGAGGAAAAAAAGAAAAATTGGTTAAGACGTGAAAGAAGCAGTATGAGTTATTATAGAAGCTTTGATTTACCTGAAGAAATAAAATCTGATAATGTTCAAGCAGAGTTCAAGGATGGAATGTTAACTGTGATGTTGCCAAAAGTCAAACCAAAACCTGAATATAAATCAAAAAAAGTAAAGATCAAGTAGAATCCCGTTCTACTATTTTTCTACTTTGTTCTGAATGTTTGTAATGACAAAAAAAGAGAATATTCCTCTGAAGAGATTAAAAAGATAGTTACAATGCTTGAAAATGCTGAAAAAGAAAGTTCAAGTCTCGTAATATAGTGTGTGACAAATAGTGTATCCTAGATCTATAGTAGATAACTAATAAAACCACAATAGTTTTTAAATAAATAAAATATTCTTCAGAGTGATGATTCACGAAAATTTCATTTTCATTATTGAAGCTGCAATTATTGTTATAGAAACTATTGTACTGATATTCTTAATCTATCATTTCCGGGAATTACACAAGAGTACAATACTAGCCCATGAGGAAATTACGACAATGAAAGAAGCGATTTCTGAAATGCACACTTTTATCCGCGAACTCCATGAAGAGACTACTATTGCCCATGAACAAATTGACACAATGAAAAAAATATTATCAGAGATATACGAGGTTTTCAAAGGAACAGAAAAGCAAAAGAAATAAAGATATAAGAGAAACACAAAAATTGAATAAATGGGGAGCAATAGTTATGTATAGGTATGACTTTTCACATCTTATTAGCCACCATAGAAATGTAAGATATAAATCAACAAGCTACCCAGTATAAAAATAACTGTAATAATAACTGTGAAAACCGACCATAACCATACATTATCAGTTCTCAATGCTTTCCTTAGTTTTTCTGATCTGAACATAAAATAGAACACAATTGATAGAGCTAGAAATATAACGATAGCAAAAACGCTTTTGGTAACCCAATGGTGACCAGTCAGGTTGATAAGGAAATCCTTGAACTCTGTAGATTCTTCATGTATAATTATCATGGAACCGATGACAACAACAGTTATTATAGCAGCTAGATAGAATGCTGCAATTCTTTCTGCTTGGTTTTGTTTCATATCTAAATACCTCCTGCACTAAGATTTCCGACATAAGAAATAATTGCACCCATTATAAACATCAATAAAACAAAGATTAGAACAAAAGCTGTGAGAAGAATTACTGCACGTTTTGATTTAAGATCCTTCAATAAAGTATCATCTTTACCGATAGTTAATAGTGTTATCGCAAGAAGAATTGATAGTATTGGAAGGAAAATGAAGATATGTTCTTTTGTTTCGGTAATAATCTGATGTGCCCAAGGTTGAGCACCTGCTTTAATAATTGGTTTGACATTTGATCCATAGTCTGTTAAATAGCTGTAACCACCTATTATCCAGCATCCTACTATATTGAAGAATGCTGAGATATAGCTCGCAGTTTTTGACCTCTTAATTCCCTTTTCAGTAAGATGTCTCATCTCTATAATTATCCAAAATAAGGCCAAAGCAGCAATTCCTCCAGTTATTGAATGAATAAGTACAAGAGATTTTATTTCACCCAATACAGCTATATGAGCACCCCATGCAACCTGAATAACAACCAAAAAAGCTAAAGGATAACCAATTATCATATGGGGAAATTTAATTTTAGTTCGATTTTTTACAAACAAACAAGGAATAAGTTGTATTACTGCAAAAATAAATATAATTAATCCCAGCCAACCATGAACAGATGACAGTAAAGGCGAACCATGTCCTGACGTCACCCACAATCCATAGAAAAATGTTCCAATCATAAAAACACTAAATAAGACACTTACTATCTTGTGAATTTTATAAGTATTTGCCCCTTTCTTACCCTTGATTCTACCTGTTAATTTAGCACCTGAAATTAGAATAAAAATAGCTAGGATTAAACCGATGATGCTGACAATTGCATGTCCAAACCAATCAACAACTTTTTCAGAATGTTCTCCCGCTGTAAAATTTACAGTAGCGAAACCTGCCTCCTTGTGTTTTTGTCTCCAGTTATCTGTTGGACCAATAGACCAAAATATCTCTAAGCTTTCATTAAGCGGAATATCAGTATCTAAATCGTCACCCGTTGACAGCTTTCGAGAGAATTCTATTATTGTTATATTATCATGTTCAGTTCCATTGTAGGAAAGAATGTCATAAGTGCCGTTCTGATCTGTATCATGCGGATGAGGCGGGTACATATCAGGGAAATAACAATCAATAACACTAACAGATCCATTTTCATCAACCCATCCACTAACTATATCAGCACCTTTATGTAGGGTTATAGGACCAAATCCTATGGCAACCCATCCTTGGGTCTTTCCAACCATTGCCATATATATGATATCATTTTCAATGCGCCAATATAATTCATAAACTCCATTACCAAAGATGCTATGATTTGGGTACTCATCTGCAAAAACTTCTCCGTCTATCTCATGGAAATCGCTGTTTTCTTCATCCTCATGGGCAATCGCTGAGATAGGAAGCAGAATAAGAATGGAAATCAGTACCACAACGATTAATATTTTAAACCTCATTTTTTCATAATATATTTTCTGATTCATTTTATCACTTCTTTTTCTCAATATCTTCTTTAGCTTGGAGATATTCCTTTCTGGTCATCTCGCCTTTTGCATATCTTTCATCAAGGATCTTATGGGTATCAGACAAGGTTTCTTTAGCCTCATTTTTTTCCTCCCGTATTATCAAATAAATTATCAAAAAGATAATCCCGATCCAAGGAAGAACCACAAGTACAAACCAAAGTAAACCATTATTCTCTCTCTTCTCAGCATCCTTATAAACAAGAAAAGCAATAATAAACTGAATAATCCAAACTCCAATCCACCAGAAACCCATAAATGGGATACCCCACCAATCCATCATATGACCCCAATCATCCATCATATGTGTAAAACCTCCACCATGTAAAACAATAAATGGAAAACCTGTAAAAATAACTGTCGATAATTTTTTATCCATATCAAATCTCCTTTTCAACCCTCAACAATCTAGCATTAATTGCTACAATCACGGTACTCAAAGACATTAAAACAGCGTCCATAACTGGAGAAAGAAGAATTCCCTGGCTATACATTACACCCGCTGCCAAAGGAATTGCAACTACATTATACCCTGTTGCCCATACAAGATTCTGAGCCATTTTCTTATAAGTAGCCCTGCCGAAAAGGATCAATGATGTAACGTCTGCAGGATTGTTATTAACAAGAATTATATCTGGTGTTTCAGCAGCAACATCAGTCCCAGAGCCAATTGCAATACCAACACCTGCCTGGGCCAAAGCAGGGGCATCATTGACACCATCACCTGTCATTGCAACAAACTCATCTTTAGACTGAAGTTCCTTAACCTTGTCCTGTTTCTCATGAGGTAATACCTCTGCAAAATAACCATCAAGTTTTAACTCATCAGAAACTTTTTTTGCAATCCTCTTATTATCCCCTGTCAGCATCCAGCATTTAATACCTGCTTTTTTTAATCGCTCAATAGCACCGAAAGATTCCTCTCTTATCTTATCAGAAAGACTAATAGACCCTACTAAACCTTCATTAATAAGTAAAAAAACGACTGTGTCTGAATCACTCAATTTCAAGGAATCAGGAAGATTGATATTTTTTTCTTTCAAGAAACCAGGGCTGACTACTTTAACAGTTTTTCTTTCAACTATCCCCTCAACACCTTTACCCTTAATAGCTTTAAAATCTAAAACTTCAAGAGTCTTAACATC
>CAYFVP010000022.1:0-18565 GCA_964346655.1 uncultured Thermoplasmatales archaeon | reverse complement strand
GCCAGATGATACTAATGGTGGGTTGCTATTGGTTCCAAAATAAACATCATAGGTTACAGGATCACCATCAGGATCTCCGCCATCCCAACTTATATCCGTATTTACACTGACATCAGTTGCACTGTTTGAAGGATTTGGATTGCTTGGAGTATATGGGGGAATATTTCCTCGTGTGGTAAAGGTCCAAAGAGGACCGGTTGATGTTTCTTCAAAATTGTCTTCTGATACTATTTTCCAATAGTAGGTTGTTGATAATTCTAATGTTCCTGGATCGTAACTTTCTTCTGATTGGCCAGATGATACTAATGGTGGGTTGCTATTGGTTCCAAAATAAACATCATAGGTTACAGGATCACCATCAGGATCTCCGCCATCCCAACTTAGATCAGTAAATACACTAACACCGGTTGCACCGTTTGAAGGATTTGGATTGCTGGGCGTGTATGGAGGATCATTATCGCGAGTAGTAAATGACCAGACTGGTCCAGTTGTATCTGCCCCATATTCATCTTCAGATACTATCTGCCAATAATAAGTAGTAACTAGTTCTAGAGGTTCAGGTTCATATGTTGTTTCTGTTTGATGATTTGATACTTTAACATCAGGGGTTGGGTCATCTGCTTCTAAATATACATCATAGTAAACATCGTCAAACCAATCAGGATCTCCACCTTCCCAGCTAAGAGTTGGTTCAGTGTCTACATTTGTTGCCCCATCATCAGGATCTGGTTCACTAGGTGTATTTGGAGGTCTATTACTTCCGACTCTTTTACCAGCTGTTTCATCAACATAATTATTGTTTGAATTAAAAACAGATGCAATAATATAAGTATTATCTTTTGTAATGCCTGCAAAAGTGTTACCATAACCATCATTATGCAAGGCACCATCCCATGTCATTGTATCTGACCAAGAACTAGATGCAGAAACACTAATACTTTCATCAAATGCATAATCTAGAAATGCAAATGTATAAGGATAATTCCAAGTATCCAACCAACCCATTGAAGAAGCAATCTCTGTAACATAACAACGAAGATACCCATTATATGTACTCCCCTCATAGTTATAAACAATAACTGTGATATCCATTTTAGCAGATCCAAGCCAATTAACATTGATTGTTAAACCAATATTGGCAACAGTTCGAGCAGCACAATTATTTATACTGGCAGTATATGTAGCCTTTGCAGTTTCGACACTACCCGCACCTACATCAGTATCATATCCACCATCCCAATAAACAGTTGGAAATCCAGATGTTCCGAGCTCCTCATATCTAGCATATGCATGTGTGTTTTTATCAGTAACTAAGGAAACATAATAAAAATCTAATTGCCCTTCAGAATAAAGCTCTTTTAATGCTGCATGTGCATATTTACAATATCCACACCATGTTGCAGTGCAATATTCTCCTAAAACCGTATGTGTACCCAATGGATTATTATAATTTTCTTTATTTGCGATACCTGATACTACAATAGCTCCAATACCATTTATTATAAGTAGTACAACTATTACTATTGGTAAAATTTTCTTCATTTCATTCACCCCTATAAATTAACAATTGCTATATAAATTAAATACAATATTTAATATTTATAATTTACTTCAATAATATTTTATTAAAAATAGCATCTAATTCATTTTTTATTTTTACCTTCTTCTTGGGCAAGATATCTTGCACGTTGTCCAACTACAAAAAGTTTTGCAATAAAAGTAATTTCATTTGCTTCCTCTTTACTCGATACTTGCCCAACAATTATCATTATTATCAATTATTTTGTTATTTTCATGCTTTTAAAGGATTGTTGTACAAATGTTATCATTAACATAATATATTATTATATAAAATATAAAATTTTAATATACGTATCTGTAATGTCAACTGAGATTGGTAACATTAGTTGTATAAGTGTGATTTGTCGAAAAATATTAATGATTATCTATAATTATCCAAAAGAGGTAACATATACTCCCCTTAGAGAAATGTTACCTATGTTACTTGACAATACAGTATCGAAAGAAATAAAACTAAGGTGATTATTATAGCAGTGCAAGGGTGTCATTAATATGACTAAAATTAATATAAGTGACATACTTGTAAAATATGATAAAAAAAATCTTAGAATAGCAACTGTTTGTTCTCATTCTTCTCTACAAATTTTTAATGGCGCTAAAAAGGAGGGATTTAAAACACTTGGTATTTCAATCGGTGAAAAAAAGAAATTTTATGATGCTTTTCCTAGAGGAAAACCAGATGAATTTTTAATTGTCGAAAATTACAAGGAGATATTAAAATATACTGAAGAGCTTAAAGAAAAAAATGTGATTGTTATTCCACATGGCTCTTTTGTAGAATATTTAGGTGCTGATAAATTTTTAAAACTTAATATTCCAACTTTTGGAAATAGAAATGTTTTGATTTGGGAGTCTGACAGAAACAAAGAAAGAGAGTGGCTTGAAGGAGCTGGACTTACCATGCCTACAGAAATTAAAGACCCACATTTTATTGAACAACCTGTAATTGTTAAATATCATGGTGCAAAAGGTGGTAAAGGTTTTTTCATTGCAAAAACATATGAAGAGTTTAAAAAGAGAATTGATAAGCGCAGATCTTATACCATTCAAGAGTTTGTAATGGGTACCCGTTACTATCTTCATTATTTTTATTCACCCATTCAAAAAAACGCATATAGTTTACAAAAAGGAAGCCTTCAACTTCTTTCAATGGATAGACGTGATGAAACAACTATTGATGAGGTTCAAAGACTTGGGTCAATTGCTGAACTTGAGGAACTTGGTATTCATCCGACTTTTGTTGTAACAGGTAATATTCCAATTGTTATGAGGGAATCTCTTCTACCAAAGGTTTTTGAGATGGGTAAATCAGTTGTTGAAGAGTCTATCAAACTTTTTGGAGGTATTATAGGTTCATTTTGTCTTGAGACTGTTGTAACAGAAGAATTAAAATTTAAGGTCTTTGAAATTTCTGCAAGAATAGTTGCAGGAACAAACCCTTATATTGGAGGTTCACCATATTCAGAACTTATTCAACCTGATCTTTCAACAGGTAGAAGGATTGCTCAAGAAATCAAATATGCAAATAAGAAAAATCTATTATTGGAAATTTTAACTTAGAATCAAACCATTTATATACAATAATAGACAAGGATTTGAAATAACGTTAAAATTAAAAATATTAAGAATTATGAACCTCTTTCTCTTATTAAGGTCCGAATATTTATATACTTATAAACTATTAACAACTGTTAATTATATTGTGGGGGTAAAAAATGAATAAAAATAAATTTATTCTGAAGCTATTAGTCATTATAATGATAAGTATTTTTCTTGCCTTTCCTACAGCAACAAGTATATCATATCAAATTAAAATAGAAAAAAATGAAAAAAATATGTCAATTGGCGATCCGCCAGCAAATTTTGATCTACGAAATGTCAATGGTGAAAATTATGTAACCGGAGTAAGAGATCAAGGGTCATATGGAACATGCTGGACCTTTGGTACTATGGCATCATTAGAAGGAAATCTTCTCATGACTGGAAATTGGGAATTGGCAGGAGAGACTGGTGAACCTGATTTATCTGAAGCACATCTTGATTGGTGGAATGGATTTAATACCTATAATAATGATGATGACCCTGGTGGTGGTGGTCTTGATCCACATTATGGTGGAGATTTTAGAGTTTCATCAGCTTATATAATAAGAGGAGAAGGTGCAATTCGGGAAATTGATGCACCTTATTCAAATCTTCCGAATCCTCCTGCAAGGTACGATTCAAATTATCATCATTACATTCCAAGAGATATTGAGTGGTATGTTGCTGGTGAAGACCTAAGCAATATAAATACTATCAAATACAAGATTATGACTGAAGGTGTTATTTCAACTGCATTGTGTTATGATGGCTCATTTATAGAAAACATGGGAGGATATTATGCCCATTATCAACCTCCGTCATCTTCATATGATCCAAATCATGGGATTGCAATTGCAGGTTGGGATGATAATAAACTAACTCCAGCTCCAGAACCAGGTGCTTGGTTATGTAAAAACAGTTGGGGAGACAACTGGGGACCTGAAAATGGATATTTCTGGATTTCATATTATGATAAATGTTGCGGCCAACATTCTGAAATGGGAGCGGTTTCGTTTCAAGATGTGCAATATGAACCATTTCAAAGTATATACTATCATGATTACCATGGATGGCGTGGAACAATAACAGAAATATCTGAAGCATTCAATTCCTTTGAAACTACTATTGACGAAACTCTTATTGCTGCTTCATTTTTTACTGCAGAAGATGATGTTGATTACGAAGTGATAGTTTATGATGATTTTATTGACAACGAGTTACAAAATGAAATCTCATCGGCATCTGGAAATTTAGAACATTATGGTTACCATACCATTGATCTTGATTATCCAGTAAGTTTTCAAGCAAATGAGGATTTTTATATTTATGTATCTCTTTCTTCAGGGGGCCATCCTATTGATCGAACCTCTGAAGTTCCAGTTTTACTAGGTGGTTCGTCACGAACAATTGTAAAATCAAAAGCTAATCCAGGTGAGAGTTTCTATAAAGAAAGATCAACATGGCAAGACCTCTATAACTATGAATTTGAAAATCCAACCTGGGATAAAACTGCAAACTTCTGTATAAAAGCCTTAACTGGAGAGTATGTACCACAAGTTCCATATCTTAAATGTGATGGAGAATTAATATGGGAAGACGAAATTGCAGGATCTCTAGTTATAGGTAATTTTAAAGTTAAAAATGTTGGAGATAGTTTTTCAAGACTCAATTGGGCAGTTAAAGATTGGCCGAATTGGGGAGAATGGACTATCACACCCATGAGTGGATACAATTTACGACCTGAAGATGAAGAAGTAACAATTGATGTATCAGTTCTTATACCTGATGAAACTGAAAGTGAATTTCTTGGAGATATAATAATCGAAAATAAAGAAGATTCAAATAATTATGATATAATATCTGTCAAATTAACAACACCAAGAAGCAAAGAAAGTAACCTTAATAACTTACAAAAACTGCTATCACATTTTCCAATATTTCAGCATTTTATTTCATTACAACACATATTAAATCGAATATTAAAACTAAACCTTTAGTAAAAAACAATCCTTTTTTCTTTTTATTTACATATTGTAACCATTATTGCAATTTGTGCCCACATACGATTTTCTGCCTCATCAAAAATCACTGATTGAGGTCCATGGGCTACCTCCTTTGTTACCTCTTGCCCATAATATGCGGGTAGACAATGCAAGAAAATTGCATCGGGTTTTGCAATACTCATTAATTTTTTATTTATAGTATAACCCTGAAAATCTTCTTTTCGTTTTTCTTTTTTAGCCTCATCTCCCATTGAAGTCCATGTGTCTGTTGCTACAATATCTGCATTTATGGTACTTTTTTCAATAGCATCTGTAATTTCAACTTTTACATTAAATTTTTTAGCTTCTTTTACATAAAACTCATCTGGCCAATAATTTTTTGGAGCAACAATTTTAATATTTATTTTAGAAATAGCACAACCCAGCAAATAAGAATGCGCCATATTATTCGCTCCATCACCAATGTAAACAAGATTTAAACCTCTTAGATTCCCTTTTTTTTCCTTAATTGTCATAAGATCTGTTACGACTTGGCAAGGATGCTCTTTATCATCAAGACCAGAAATTACAGGAACTGTTGCATATTTTGCTAGGTCCTTCATAGCTTCATGACTAATGGCCCTATACATAATAAGATCACAATATCTTGAAAGAACAATAGCGGTATCTTCAATTGTTTCTCCCCTTCCGAGTTGAATGTCATTTTTACTTAAGAAAATTGCATGTCCACCAAGTTTTGTCATTCCTACTTCAAAAGAAACACGTGTGCGAGTACTTGATTTCTCAAAGATCATTCCAAGTGTTTTATCTTTTAAAAGTTCTATTTTTTTACCTCTTTTTGCCTTTGACTTAAGTTCAATTGCAAGATCAATAATTTCATCTAAATCATTTTTTACATCAAGCATTGATATGAGGTTTCGTTTCATCGTTCCCGAAATACCATTTACTCCTTTAAAATTATCGATGATAAAATGATTCATTTTAGGAAAATTATTATTTATAAAACACATTTGGATAATGTAAAGATGGGAGTAGATATCGGAGATTTATTCAAATGGGAAAAAATTTCATTTAAAGATTTACATGATAGAGTAATAGTAATTGATGCATATAATGTTCTACATCAATTTTTGGCAACTATTAGACAAAGAGACGGGACACCTCTTAAGAATTCCAGGGGTGAAATTACCTCTCATCTAACAGGGATTTTTCATAGAACTGCAAATCTGGTAGAGGCAAGAATTCGACCAATATATGCATTTGATGGTAAACCACATAAATTGAAAGCAAAGACACTTGAGGATCGTCAGAGGAGAAAAGAACTTGCTGAAAAAGAATGGAAAGAAGCTCTTAAAGCAGGTGATTTACAAAAAGCAAGAACAAAAGCCCAGCAAACCTCCAGAGTTACAGATGAAATATTAAAACAGAGCAAGCAGTTACTTGATGCTCTAGGAATACCCTATATTCAGGCTCCATCTGAGGGTGAAGCACAAGCAAGTTATTTGGTAAAAAAGGGAGATGCTTTTGCAGTCGGCTCACAAGATTATGATTGTTTACTTGTTGGATCTCCAGTTCTTATTAGAAATCTAACATCATCAGGAAGAAGAAAATTGCCTGGAAAAGAAGCTTATACAAAGGTTTATCCAAAACAAATTAGGTTAAAACAAAATCTTAAGTCTCTGGGAATTACACAAAAACAGCTTGTTGATATGGGAATTCTTATTGGTACAGATTTTAATGTGGGAATTAAAGGAATTGGTCCTAAAAAGAGCTATAATTTAATAAAGAAAAATGGAAATGTTGAAAATGTCCTTGCGAAAATTGGCGCAGAAGATACACCAACAATTGATGAAATTAAAGAGATAAGAAAGATATTTTTACAACCAGATGTAACTGATGATTATTCTCTTGAATGGCCTGGAGCTAATAATGAAAAGGTTATAAAGATACTATGTGACAAACATCAATTTTCTCTTGAGCGTGTTGAACCAGTACTTGAAAAATTTTCATCCATTGAACAAATGATGAAACAAAAAACATTATTTTAAGGTAAATGTTAACTACACAATTTAGATAGAAAATAATACTTTATTTTTTTGTTAATTTTTTTATGTTTTTATTATGAATTAAAACTTTTAACAACTAAATCTTAATTCTATTTATTTTTATTTAAAGAAAAAATTTCTTATTATTTAACAATTTTAAACTTATCAATTCCAACAATCAGTGCGAGTTTTTCACCGTTATCCCAATTAATCCAGACAAGTTCTTGATCTTCCTCGATTTTGAAAACTGTTCCTTTTGCTCCTTGCTTAAGTTGTGTCATAGTATCATTTATAAAAATTAGTTCTACCCTGTCTCCGATCTTTACCATTTCCTTCTTTACCAATTTTTCATCCCCATATATAATTCAATTAACGGTAATTAAGAATATATATAATATAGTTATGAAAAAATATATGAGATAATAAAATTATTTTTTTATCTATTTTTTTCCTAATTTTTCTTTTTACTTAAATAGAAACTAAAAATCAATAAAAAAATCCCTATTATTACAAGGACTATTAATATCCAATTTTCAAAATTTGATTTTTTAATTTCATCATTTCCATCTTCAATAGATTCATAAGTCCCTACATCTATTGAATAGATTTTTCCATTTGTTGAACTAATAAAAATTTTTCCTTCATAAGCAATTGGACTGGAAACAATTGGTTTTGTAACATAACTATTAATTCCTTTTATTGCATAATCAGGAGCAGTAATCCATTCCAATTTTCCATCATAAGCATTTAATGAATATACCCTTCCGTCATCACAACCAAAAAAGACAAAATCTCCATAAACAGTTGGAGATGAATGAATTGCTGCGTAAGCTGTAAAAAACCATTTCAAATTTCCGTTATTTACATCAAGAGCATAAAAATTATTGTCTGTAGAACCAAAAAATACAAAATCATTCCAAACAAAGGGTGTACAATCAATACCCCAACCTGTTGTAAATTTCCACTTTAAATCATTATCTTTTTTAGAAATTGCATAAAGATTGTTATCCCATGATCCAAATATTACTAAATCTTTATGTATAATAGGTGAAGATGTTATTGGTCCCTCTGTTTTAAAAGACCAAATTTTTTCACCATTATTCTTATTTAAAGCATAAATTTTTTTATCACTAGATCCAAAATAAACAATATTTCCATCAACTACTGGTGAAGAATAAATATCTCCATCAGTTTGATATTTCCAAACAATGTTTCCATTTTCCAAGTTAAGTGCATAAATAAAACCATCAGTAGAAGTACAAAAAATAATATCATCTGAAATTGTAGGTCTGCCAGATATATATCCAATATCATTATGTAATATTATTTCTCCATTTTTTTTATTTAAAACATAAATACCTTCACTGCTACCCACAATAACATTATTAAAATATACTGTAGGTGATGAGATACTACTCCATCCAATATCCCTCTGCCATCTCATTTCTTTATCATTTAAATCAAAGGAAAAGATTTTTCCATTCCAAGATGAACCAAATAAAATATTATCTTTAATTGTAGGATTTGAATAAATTGCATTACCATAAAGGCCTTCGCTTGTTTCAAACTCATATGAAATTTCATTAAATTTTTCAATCGATTCTTTTTTATTATCCCTGAATCTGTTAAGAGAGTTTATTCCATAAATATTAACCCAGCCACATGATGGAATATCTGCAAGACCCGGTTTGTTCTTATCGCTATTTTTTCCAAATTTAATATCAGTTCCACTAGTTCTACCAAAAAAGGCTGATAAACCAAAATCATCAATAAATTTGGAGTCTGTTATTTTACAGTCAAACATTGGTTGATAAATCGGATAAGTACTCATCATTTTTTTTGCAATATTAACATCTATCTCTCCATAATAATCATTTTTAAACTCTTCAAATTTTAAATCCCTGTCTGAGGGTTTAAATTCTTTTGATTTCAATCTTCCAATAAGACCTAATCCAAATATTGAGTTAAGCTCCCATCTGACCTTATTATCTTTTGGATTATTACATGACCACAAAAATCCGTTTTTTGTTCTGGTTACGGCATGATTAAAGAGAGCCAATTCAAGTGATGCAATTTCTCCTGTTTTTGAATCACCAATAATCCAGTCATTTGCCATAAGGCCATTATTATTTTTTTTAAGAGTTTGTATAATTTCATCAATACTATCGGAATATTGAATTGCTTTTCTAGCGCGAACTACAACAGGGGTACCAATCCTTCTAAATCGACCTAATGGAAGGGTTGTTTCCATTAAAATCATACCTTTATCATTTTGATAATAATCTTCATCACTCCAAATAAGTCCTGGAGATGTTGTCATTAATATCCTGTTTCCATTAATTGGTTTGATATCAAGAATTACATTCCATCGCTCTGTAATGTAATATTGCCACCAAGAGCTGTTACGATAATGTCCATTTGTCATATGTGCAGCAACAATCCTACCATCAGCTGTTGCATCACCTGTTGCAATGAAAACACTACAATGACCTGAGTGGTAATCTTTTAAATCTTCTTTTTTAAACAATTTTGAAAAAAAATTTTCAATCATTGTTTTAATTGGAAAAATATCATAATTACGAAAGCGCGATTTTAATTCATACATCTCATTTAATGTTAAAATATCATTAAAACTTACAGGTTTTTCATTTATTTTCCTACCTTTTGCATTTATGCCATCTGCAATTCCTTTTATCTCCATTTGATATTCTTCTGGGTATTTATTCCAAAAAAGTCTTTTAGCAGTTATTTTCTGAATGTCCCAGGAATTTTTCTGAGGAAAAATGTTTCTCCAACGATTAATTATATCAATTATTTCATCTGCAAGAAGATAGCCATGCTGATACCCTCGTTCATATGGGCCTCCCTCAATATGTAAATAAATCCATCCTTGAATATTAAATCTAAAACCTTTATCATATTTTGCTGAACCCGCTATATCTTTTGTTATATACTCGTTAGCTATTGCTTTGTTAAAATTTAAAACGATAAGTAAAAAACAAAATATTGTTTTGTAAATCTGAATTTTTATCATTTCTTACACTATTTATTATATGATTTATTTTATAATAGTTTCTCTTTGAATATAAATCAATTTTTTTTAGAAATATATTTTGAGAAGAGATTTTTTTAAAGTGTAAATAGCATGTAAAAAACCTTATTAAATGATATAAATATCTAAAAAATTTTGTAAAAATTGAAAAATATTATTATTAAAAAAATTTAAATGCCTACTTTTCATTAACAATATATACATTTGAATTTTTGGGGGAAAAATAGTATGAGAAAAGAATTTGTGCATATTTTTTTAATAGGGTTTGGGAGGTATATTTAATGAATAAATTTTTCTACTTATTTGTTGCCGCTTTAATATTTATTAGTAGTTATAATGCTGCTGCATTAATTCAGTTGGAACAAAAAGATATCCTGGAGAAGAATAATAGAATACAAGAAACTTGGAAATATACATTATGTTCCTCTTATCCTGAAATTATTGATACTGGTCAATATGTAAAAATAAAGATAAAAGAAGCAAATGAATTTTTAACAAGTCCTGAAAATCCGATTCTTCCTTTTTACTCAATAACAACAACATTTCCATTAGGAACAAGGATTATTGAGGTTAAATGTGTTCATTCAAAGCCCGAAAAAATCTATCTTAAAAAGGATTTATTTTCTGCTCCCAAATTACCCAGACAGAGTAATATTGTTTGTTCAGAAATAAAAAAACTTGATTTTCAAAATTTGAATACCTACAAATCAACTTTTAATGAATGTTGTTCATACAAAACTGGAGGGGGGATAAAGGATGGTAAACATGTAACATTTTTTTCAATACAGTTTTATCCAGTGTTCTATTTAACAGATGAAAATGCTATTCAATTTATTGAAAATGCAGAATTAGAAGTATTTTATGAAAAGCCATTAAGGTCAATGGTTTATGAGGAGGATTACTCACTTGTCATAATTGCTCCTTCATCTTTTTCGAGCCAGCTACAACCTCTTGTCACTCATAAAAACAAATATGGCATATCTGCAAAAATTGTAACCTTAGAAGAAATATTTAGTGGTAAATACTTCCCTGCTGAGGGTAGAGATAATGCTGAAAAAATAAAATATTTCATAAAAAATAGTGTAGAGCAATGGAAAACGATTTATGTTTTGCTTGTCGGAAATATCTATAAATTACCTATTAGAAAAAGTTATGTTGGTGAGTGGGTAATTCCTACTGATCTATATTATGCTGATGTCTTTTTTTCTGATGGAAGTTTTTCATCATGGGATACAAATGGAAATAACCGATATGGAGAATATTGGCAAGAATCTGATGATATTGTTGATCTATATCCTGATATTTACATAGGGCGACTGGCATGTAAAAATAGTAATGAAGTGCGTATTGTTATTAATAAAATAATCAAATATGAGACATCTGTATATGGTAAAAATTGGTTTAAAAGGATAATTTTATGCGGCGGTGATACGCATCCATATGGGAATATATATGAAGGTGAGGTTACACTTAATGAAATTGAAAAATGCATGCCTGATTTTTCACCTATTAAACTTTATACATCTGAAAACTCTTTTACTCCTTCATCACTTAATAGAGCAATAAATAATGGTGCGGGATTTCTGGCTTATTCTGGTCATGGATTTGAAATAAGCATTGGAACACATCCCCCAAATAGTGAAAAATGGGCCTCTTATAACACTATTAATCTGCTTGGACTTTTTAATATAAATAAACTCCCAATTGTCTTTTTCGATGCATGTCTTACTGCAAGATTGGATGTAATCTTAGGTGATTTACTTAAATTGTCATTTATTAAATTTCCTATCTCCTGTATTGCTTGGTGTTTTGTTAAAAAAATATTAGGAGGAGCAATTGCTACAATCGGTGCGACAAGAGAGGCTTTTTCAAGGGTTAAGGAAAATGGACCCACAAAAGGATGTGGCTATCTTGCCTTACATTTCTTTAAAAATTATGAAGAAGGAACTACAATTGCTGATATGTTTGTATCTTCTCAAAATCATTATTTAGATACTATATTGTCGGATCCTCTGACGGTTGAGGAATTTATATTATTAGGAGATCCAAGCCTCAAGGTAGGTGGTTATAATAGGTAAACGAGAATTTATGAAAAAAATCTTTTTAATAATGTGTATCACTATCCTTTTATTTTGTTTTTATTGTCCAAATTATGTTGCTAAAGAAGAGATTCAAAATATCAATTTTATATTAAATCACCCTTGCCTTCACAGCTTTAATAAACAACTTTCAACAAAAATGGTCAATTTTTATGAAAGATCTGGTTGGCCTAGGATTTATGATAAAGGAATTGAGGATTTTTCTAGTGAACTAACTATTGATACCCAGGGAAATATTATTGTTACAGGTTATACAGGTTACTATGCTGATGATTCAACAGAGGTAGTTGATTTTCTTACAATTAAATATGATAGTGAGGGTAATGAAATATGGAATGTTACCTTTGATAGTGGAACTTATGATTTTGCATGGGATATTATATCAGATTCACATGACAACATAATAGTATTCGGATTTAATTGGACAACTCAAGAAGATCTGGAAGACCTCAACATACATTTTCGTGTTGTTAAATATAATAAAGATGGAGTGGAACAATGGAATTTAACTTATCATAATGGTATTGATAATTTACCTGGAGGAATAGCGGTTGATTCTAATGATTGTATTATAATTAGTGGAGGATACGGTGATATAAATGCAACTGATTTTTCCTGTTGGACCTTGAAGATGGATAGTATGGGAATTGAACAATGGAATCAAACATTTACTGAGGATATGTTTTCTGTAGGAATGGATGTTACTGTGGATTTAAATGACAATATTATTGTAGGAGGAATGTCTGCATCATTTTTTGGTCAAGGTTATGGTATCATCAAATATGATAGCAATGGAAATAAAATATCAGTACATAGATATGGTGGAGGAATGCAACAGTTTGATATGCCTAATGCTATAGCTATTGATAAAAATGAAAATATCATTTTAACAGGACAAAGAAATTATCAAGTTAGTAGAGCACTTACCTGGTTAACTATGAAATGTGATAAATTTGGCAATAAATTATGGACAAGGGAATATGACAGTGGAGAATATGATACTGCTGAAGATGTATCAGTAGATTCTAATGGAAATATAATTACTGTTGGTGGAAGTTCTTTTTCTGAGTATTCAAATTATGAACATTGTGCTATAATTTATGATAAAAATGGTAATGAAATTTGTCTGAAAAGACCAAATATTTATGGCTCTATCAGTGGTGTTGCAGTTGATAATAATGATAGAATAATAATCACAGGATCTATTCAATATGCAAATAATTGGGATTATTATACTAATATATATTCTGACATAACTCCTCCTTCTGTAAAATTAATAAAACCAGAGACAAAATCTTTCTATATTTTAAACACTAAGCTTTTTTCTCTTCCCAAAAATACTATTATTATAGGAAAATTAACTATATCTATATCTAGTGAAAATCCATCTGATGTAACAAAAGTCGAATTTTATATCAATAACAAGTTAAAAGAAACATTATCTGCACCACCTTATGCATGGGTTTGGAGTGATAGACTATTTGGTAGATATACTGTTAAAACTATGGCTTATGATGAGTCAGGTAATGTAAAAAAATACGAACTTAATCTCTGGAAATTTTTTTAAAAAAATTATTTTTTTTAATTTTTATGTATAACTTTTAAGATAGCAGATACATTATATCAATGCGGATACCGGGATTTGAACCCGGGCAAGCGGCTTGGGAAGCCGCTATCATAACCGCTAGATCATATCCGCGTTAACAGGAGAAAAATCAAGTCATTATATTAATATATATCTGTTTAAGTTATGTTTTTCATTGCAAAGTATAGAAAAATAGATGTTAATAATCCACCCAACAGTCCGCCATAAAATGCTTCACCTAACCACCAATCGGACACATCCTCGAGTGTTAAAATAAAAACTATACCACCTATTAAAGCAAGTAAAAATACAACTAATGATAATATGATTGCCAGTCGGATTGATTTCTTACTTGGAGATTTATTAATATCTTTTAAAGCAAGCAAAGATATTACAGAACAATAAAAGAGAAAAAACGCAGGTATCAAAAATAATATACCAATAGGGAATTCTCCTAAACCAACCCAGCCCCAGCTTCTAACTCCTGCATAATAATTGTAAGCAGTCCAACCAGCAAAATCTGTAGCAAGTAATAAAATACCGCCTATTAAACTGGTAATTAATGCTCCTACATAATAACTTAAATTCTGATAAATTGTCATATCTCACCTCTTAAACAAATCCAATTTCTTTGAAAAATAGATATTTTGTAAATAATAATTAAATTTTCTAAATATACCAAATCTTTATCTATTATACTTTTAAATCGTTTTCACTATATTCAATGAATAATTTTATTTTATTAATATTATTGCCTACAGACATTATTTCTTTTAAACCAGTAAAGGTGAAACAATATAAATGATTTATATAAAACTAGTTTCAAAACTGGAAAATAGGCCTTGATTAGTTTAAGGATTTCTTAGTTTTATCTTCTTTTGCATAAAAATACATAGATACAATACCTATTATTAACAATATACAGCCGGTTAAGATTAAAAAAGAATTACGAGATTCGCTAAAACCATATTCTAATGTTAAAAGTGATATTAATATAAAAGATATAAATCCTAATTCTATTAGGACAAGATTAAAAATAAACCAACCTAATTCTATTTTATTTTCCATTCATAACCCAATTAATAAATTTACTTATAAAGGTATTCAAATACAACAAACAAAAATTTTGAAAATAGTAAGCAGTCTTTACACTTTAAAAAAACTAATCAAATCTTTCTTGTTTGGATTATCAAAACCATTTCTCTCTACAGGGAATAGCACCTCTAAGATTTGTAATTCAGATATATATGAACCTTTAAACACGTTACTAAAAGAATCGCAAAACATTTTTACTTGTTTTATATCAGTTGCAGTGACGCATATAAGCCAATCGTATATACCATAAATATAGTAACTACTTTCAAGCTCCACCCCTAGTTTTGATGCTACCTTTTTCAAGTCTCGCTCTATAACTGTATTTATACCTTCTTCTGTTACAGGTTTGTGCGATCTTTTAAGAAGGATGAAATATCTTTTTCGACCTATTTTATTATCGTCAATTATTGAAGTATATCCCCAAATGATATTACTATCTTCAAAGTCTTTAACAATACGCCTTATTTTCTGATAAGAAAAACCTAATTTTTTCGCAATATCAGCTAAACTTGTTTTAGAATTTCTTTGTAGTTCACGTAAAATCTTTTTCTTATCATTTTCAACCTTCTCTTTTGAGTTTTTTGGCATCTATAACACTCCTATTTTGATTTTTATTAGAACATCCATTTTTTCTGTGCTAAATCAGATTTTTCAATTATGACATATTCTCCTTCTATTCTCCTTGGTAAATAACTAGGCCAACAACCACCGGCAGTATTTTCTGTACCACAACTATTAATAGGATATTGCCTTCCACAGTTAATGCATCGCATAACTTCTCCATTTTGACTATATCCTTTCTTTTCACGATAACAGACATCACAGGCATCAAAAGCAACATGAACATCACCATCTGAGCCTTTTACAACAAAATATTTAACCTTAACACCATTAGCATCATAACTGTAAAACTTAGCATTATCACTAATATCAGACAAAGGAATACCAACTTCAGTTTCACTTATAACATCTGAGGATTGAGCTGGTTCAGAACTTTTATCATAATCATTAGGGTTATTTGACATTGATATGACAATTACAATACTAATGATTGCGATAAGCATAACTGACATAGCCATTAGTTTCTGCATCCGTTTTTTCCGACGTAGTAGCAGCTCTCTTTTTCTTCTTTCTGCTCTTTTTAATTCAGCTCTTCTTAATTGTCTTTTCTTACCCATATCTTATATCTCCTTTATATCTAATTATGAACTCATTTTTCCATCAATCAACTTCACAATCCTCTCACCCATTTTTCCTATTTGTGGATTGTGAGTAATTAACACAATAGTATGCCCCTCGCGATGCAACTCTTTAATAAGATTCAAGACAAGATCACCATTTTTCTGATCAAGATTACCAGTGGGCTCATCAGCCAATAATATATTTGGTTCATTAATCAGAGCACGTGCAATACACACTCGTTGTTGTTCCCCACCAGAAAGATGAGAGGGTATGTGATTTAATCTATGACCAAGACCAACTCTCTTCAGGGCCTCAACAGCGTCATTCTCATTAACAATACTATGATAAAACTGAGCCATCATCACATTCTCCAAAGCATTCAAATATGGAACAAGATGATACTGCTGAAAAATCAAACCAATATTTTCTCTTCTAAATCTTGTAAGTTGATTCTGATTTAACCTCGTGATTTCAGTCCCATTAATATTCACAGAACCTTTTGTTGCTGAATCCAAACAACCAATAATATTCAACAGCGTAGTTTTTCCAGAACCTGAAGGACCCATAATAGATGTCCATTCACCCTCAGTAATAGATAAACTTAGATTATCTAAAGCCTTAGTTCTTTTATCATAAATTTTTGAAACATTATTCACTCTTATAATATCCTTTGGCATATTTTATTCACCTCTCAATACAATCGCAGGTTCAACTCGAACCGCTCTTTTCACAGGTAAAACACTAGCCAGAAGAGTCACACCAATAGAAATACCAATTGCTATAGGCAAAACCTCTAATCTAGGATTAATTGATGTACCAAATACACTAACTCCAATAATTTGTGCAAGAGAAATACCTATAATATATCCAAGAACTCCACCCATAATACCAATTATTGTTGCTTCTGAAATGAACAATGCACCAATTCTTTTGTTTTCAGCACCAACACTCTTCATCAATCCAATCTCTTTCCTCCGTTCAATAACAGACGTAGTCATAGTAGTCATAACACCAAGAGCAGAAGCCAGTAGTGCAACAATTGTAATTAGAAACATCATATTACTAATCTTATTTAGAATATTCATTTCAGCACTTACAAGTTGCTTAACCGTCCTACCCTCAACATAGGGAATTTTTTCCTCTATCTCTTCAGCAAATGTGTCAACTGGACAAGCATTACAAAGAGCAGAAACCTGAACAGTATGCACTTTATCCTGCCGAGCTGAAATGTTTTGTGCCACCTTTAAATTTACAAAAATCTGATTATCTTCATGTCCGTCAGTGGAAATAATACCAGCAACTCTAAGATTGTATGTTGTGTCATTGTAAACATCTTCATGATTCTCATTATATTTTATTATAAAGGTATCACCAACCTTTAAACCTAATTTTTCAGCAACATCAACACCAACCATGCTACTCATCGTATCATTTTGATCATCAATCCACTCTCCCTCGACATTCCACCAAGGACTAATTGTTTGAATTCCAGTATTGAAAACAAGTGGATCCTCAGAAGAATATGGTTCAATAATTTCAATATCTTTATTAAAATATGTACCAACCAAAACTACATTTTGTTCATTCTCGTCCTCTCCAATTCGAACAACTTGGTATAATAATGGTGTAAACCCGAGAACATTGTTTCTCCAATAAATTGTTTTGATTTTCCATAGGTCACTTTCATTAATGTATCTTTGTTCTGTTACTGAACCAAAATCTACACCAGGAAATCCAACTTCAATTGTATCTGACTGTGGTGTTATCATGAGATTGGCACCGTACTTTCTGAATTCATAGCCGACTTTTTCTGTTATATCAAAAGAAACACTCAATAATGCTGTTGCTATAGCTGCCCCTATTATTACTGAAATAACTGCTATAGCAATTCGTGATTTCCTTTTTGATAATGATTTTCTTAATATCCTTAGGAACATTATTTACGCCTATTGTAAATGTAATTGGTTTTAAAGTTTAAATAGTTTACGATAAATGTAAACCTCCTTTGAGTTACTTAATATTTTATAATTATATTATAAGAAATATATTATTAGTTTGAATTATTTGATATAAAATAAATGCTAATAAAAAAGAATAGAGTTTTTAAATTGATACAAGGATGTTGAAAGCATAATTACAGGTTTTGAAATTTTTTCAATTCATTTTAAAAACAAACAATTAAAGCATAAGAGTGGTGAGAAAAGAGAGTTTGACCTATAAAAAGATGGTATGATAATTCTTGATTAGTTCGTGTTGCATTGACCATAATTTGAGATGATGCAACATGAAAACAAAATATTTTATTGGACTAGATGTCCATAAAGAAAAAACAACATATGTGG